>NZ_JAYMYJ010000111.1:0-9914 GCF_035668035.1 Candidatus Thiothrix phosphatis
GTCAGGCGGTGGCAGGTCGCAGCCTAATGCGTCCACTTTGACACCGGGTTTGGTGCCTGGGCATTGGTCGCCGCTGTCCTTGATGCCGTCGCCATCACCGTCAAGTTCGCAGCCTTTGCCATCGACCTTGACGCCCGCTTGGGTGTTGGGGCATTTGTCCGTGTCATCAGGCACGCCATCTTTGTCGGCGTCTTTGGGGAGTTCACAACCATTGGCGTCAACCGTGGCGCTGGCGGGAGTGCTTGGGCATTTATCGGTTTTGTCAACGACACCGTCCTGGTCGGAGTCCTTGGTTTCATTTTCGAGGGCAGTGGCAAGTTGTTGCTTTTCGCTTTGTAGGGAAGCGTAATTCTGGCGTAATTCAGTGAATTGCTGGCTCATTTCCGCCGTGGCGTTGGCTTTGTCCGCCAATTCATCTTTTTCTGCTTTGCAACTTTCCAACTCGGCTTTTTTGACGCTTTCAGCCAGCTCGCCCTGTAGGTTGGTAATTTTGCTTTCCAGGTCGCCTTTGCCTTTTTGCGTTTCTTCCAGTTGGCGTTTTAGGTCGGCAATGGTTTTTTCTTGCGCCGTCAGGGCGGCTTGCGTTTTGCCCATTAGGTCGGACTGTTGTTGGCGCAAGCTGTCAAGGGTCTGGGTAAGGTCATTGATTTGTTGGGTGTTGGTGGCGCTTGGGGCGGCTGGTTGCACTACCCCTGGCGTTCCCTGCAAGTAAACGCCATTGCGGTAGCCAGCGGCAGGCCAAGTGGTGGCCGGTAAGGTAGGCGTGGGCATTTGCGGTGACGTTGGCGGTGCCAACATCGGGTTGGGCAGAAAGTAATAGCCGGGGTTGTAAGATTGCATGCCGCCGAGAAAAGGTTGCATGTAATTGTAAGCGCTGCTCCAGCCATTCATGGCTTGTGGTTGGGCGTAGTTGTAAACGTAAGCGGGTGTGGCGTTGGTTCTGGCGGCGGTTACGTCCACTTGCGGGTAAACATAGGCGACGCCGTTGCTGGCGGCGGTTGTCGTGGTTGTGGTGGGTGAATTTGTTTGGGGATAAACGTAAGTTCCGGTTGCGCTTGTGGCGGTTCCGGCAACTGCGGGTGGAGACCCCGTAGGCTGGGTGTAGGTGACGCTGCTGGTGGGGATGCTGTTGGTTGTCAGCGATTCCATTCCATCTGATGGTTTTTCCGTCGAACTGGAGGTTTCAGGCGGCAGTGAAGCAGGGTCGGGAAACTGTGGTGTTTCCGCATGTGCGGCTGCCGTTATGGCTGAAGCCATAGTCAGGCTGACAATCAGTTTTTGCATGGGTCATTCTCTCGCAAGGCGTTTGGTTTGTTTACCTGCCGCCAATGGACAAGTCACGGCGGGCGGCGGAAATGGTGATCGTGAAGCCTGCGATGACATCCAGGAACGCCATTCCGGTCAGGATCAGAAATACGGAATTGCCCGCCCACGGGTAAATCAGCCAGGC
The DNA here is from genome assembly GCF_035668035.1 of Candidatus Thiothrix phosphatis. Lineage (NCBI taxonomy): Bacteria > Pseudomonadati > Pseudomonadota > Gammaproteobacteria > Thiotrichales > Thiotrichaceae > Thiothrix > Candidatus Thiothrix phosphatis. Next base: position 1,451 of record NZ_JAYMYJ010000111.1, read on the forward strand.
GGTCAGGTAAAGGATCAGGACAAAGGTGGACAACAAGTGATCCACAATGGTGGTTTCAGATGTGCGGGTGGATTTGAATAGCTCAATATACAGGAAGCCCACACCTGTCAGCACCATGACATCGCCCCAGGTCGGTTTCCATAATTCGCCGGATGGGAGGCCCACATGCATCAGCACATGATTAAGTCCGCCAGGAAACAGGCTGGTTTTTACGCCCAGCCAGTAGATCAGCAGGAGTATGCCAAAAAATGGGATGATTTGTAGGGCGCGTAACATGGAAGTCACTTATTCTCCGTTTTGTTTTGTAAGGCAATAATTCTATTTGGTTAATTTTTATCAACACCACTTATCCATGCTGTGTTGGCGAAGTTGTCAGGACTTGGGATAGAGTATACAGGTCTGAATTGAATTATAAACAAAGGGCTTTCCGGAGTCAGGCGCAAAACACAAAACCTTACAGATTCAGTCTGTTGGGTAGCGTAAGGATGGGGCGTCGCGTTCGTCGGAATAAGTTTGTGGTAAACGCGCCACAAGGAATATAGTGGCTGTGATCATGTGACCCAATACAATAACAAGGCACACAGCAGAGAGATACAACCATGAATAATAATAAGAATCTTGCCTCCGGCTGGGCTATCCTGCCATTACTGTTCTGCTCCGCAGCGGTGCTTGCAGGTGACGGAGGTACTGATGCTTCATTCGGGCAGATTCCTGCCCAAAACGCAACTTTAGAAGATGAACCTGTGCCAGCAGCACCCCCATCTGCCCGAAACGCCCCTGACAGCATGAGCCAGGCACAAGCGTTGGGTCAGGAGAGTGATGGCTTCCTGGATGACGCAACTGAAACTTCTTCCCTCAATACCGGCTATGTGGGCGGCAATACCCGTATCGGCATTGGCGTCGATTCCGAACTCAAGGGCAAGGCTGAAGTCAGCCAGGTGCTTAACGAAAGCGCTAGCAGCGCCACTATCGGGCAGGGCTATGTCGGCTTCAACCCAAACGCGGACAAGGATATGGGTGAAGAAACCTTGACCGGCGCTGGTGTCAAACTTAACCATCATTGGGCTTCAGGCGGTGACAGCGCAACGTATGTCAACAAGATTTTTGGGGCCTATGACCAGAATGAACAGAAAGATAAAAAAGTAACCGTTGGTTATGGGCAGGAAAATGCCGATCTGTTCTGGTCGGGGCATGTCAGCAAAGGCATTTCTGACAGCCGTGCCTCCACCACTGCGGGCGTGACGGAAAAGGCGTATGACCTGGGCGTAGGCGGTCGGGTCGGGTCTTATTTGGCCGGGCCACAGATGCGTGTCCAAGGCGGGTTGGATTATGAATGGGGCAAGGATTTTGCCGATACTGAAAAACGCCCGACCCAAACCACGCTGACTGGCGGGGTTGAAAAATTCTTCCCGGATACTCCACACAGCATAGGTGCCGAGGTCGAAGTCTATAAGAAATCCGGCGGCTTCGAGGACGGCAATAACAAAACGGAAACCCGCGGGGGCGTTTCCTACCGTTATGACATCGGCAGTGACGCGGGCATCTGGCAACCGGAGCACCGCTACCGCCGTGTGCGCGTGGAACTTCCTGGCGAGGAAATCAAGCAAGCGCCCAAAGTTGAGCGCAAGCTGGTCAAAAATACCATGGAGCTGGAGGCGGACACTTTCTTCAAGGTTGACAGCGCCAAGCTGACGCCGGAAGCGCAGGAACGCATGAAAGCGGTTCTTGGACAAATCCGCGCTTCCGGTTATGAAGGCAATATCCGCATTACCGGCAATACCTGTGACATCGGTTCCTTGGAGCATAACCAGAAGCTTTCCGAGCGCCGCGCCAACGCCGTGCGCGATTTCATGGTCAAGAACGGCTTCAATGGCAATGACTTGATGGCGCAAGGGCTGGGTGAAACCCAACCGAAATACCCGAATACGGATGCGGAACGCCACAAAAACCGCCGTGTCGACATCGAGTATGTGACTTACCAGAACGAGTACAAAAATGAAGTGATTGAACAGGGCGGCACTTCCCGCTCTGACCCGAAAGTCGTCTGGCGCAAGGAACTGATTGCTGAACCGCCACTGTGGGTACGTCAAGCGTTGCGTAACGTGGCTGACCACAAGCAAACGGTTGACACCTACAAGACTGCCGCCGGTTCGACGGCAACCAATCTGCCGCCCACCGCCCACAATGATGCGGCGACAACCACAACAGGTGCGCCTGTCACCGTGGACGTGCTGGCCAATGACACTGACCCGAATGGCGATGTGCTGACTATCGCCAGCTTCAATCAGGGCGGCAACGGCAGCGTCACCAAGGTGGGCAATAACTTGGTGTATACGCCGGTCGCCGGTTTCACGGGTACGGATACCTTCACCTATGTTGTCGCTGATCCAGCAGGTAACCAGAGCACAGCGACGGTCACCATTACGGTGAATGCGCCGACATCGAATGCGCCGGTCGCCAATAACGACACCAGCACCACGACTTCAGGCACGCCTGTCACCGTGGATGTGCTGGCCAATGACACCGACCCGAATGGCGATACGTTGAGCGTTTCCAGCTTCGGCCAGGGCGGCCACGGCACGGTTACCCAAAGCGGCAACAATCTGGTGTACACACCGGCTGCCGATTTCAGCGGCACAGACACCTTTACGTATACTGTGACTGACCCGGCTGGCCATACGGCGACCGGCACGGTGACAGTCATTGTGAATCCGGCGGGGAACCCGAATGCGCCGGTCGCCAACAGCGACAGCGCCGCCACGACTTCCGGCTCGCCGGTCGCGGTGGATGTGTTGGCCAATGACACCGACCCGAATGGCGATACGTTGAGCATCTCTGCCTTCGGCCAGGGCAGCCATGGCACGGTCACCCAGGATGGCAACAACCTGGTGTATACACCGGCTGACGGCTTTGTCGGGGAAGACACCTTCACCTACACGGTCACTGACCCGGCTGGCAACACTGCAACTGGAACGGTGCATGTCCAGGTGGCGGCGGGTGCCAATATGTCGGCATCGAACGACACTTACACCCTCGAAGCCAACAGTTCGGCCACTGCATTGGGCATTCTGGCCAATGATACGGTTCCTGCTGAAGGCGTGACCATTAGCATTGTCACGGCACCCTCACACGGTAGCGTGGAAGTCGTCGGCAATCATGTGGAATATACGCCAGACGCTGATTATGTGGGCAGCGACAGCTTCACCTACCAGGTTACGGATAGCACAGGCGCATCCGCCAGTGCCTCGGTTGAGCTGACCATTGGCGCTTGCACCACCTGTAATCCTCTGAAAGCGGAAGATGACTATCTGCTGATTGAGCTAAACGATACGGAAACCAGGACGCTGACCGTGCTGGACAATGATAGCGGCGATGATCTGAAAATCGTGGCTGTCGGCACCCCGCGTTACGGTACGGCAACGATCAGTTCGGATGGCAAGTCAATCCAGTTCACCTTACGCAGCGGTTACTGTACTGACCATGCCTTCACCTATACCGTGCAGGATAAATATGGCAACCAGACACAAGCGACTGTGGTGATTGACATTGCACCTGCCAACACTGACCCGAACAGCCCTCCGGATTGATTCCAGGCGCTGGACCATAACAGGGCCGCAGTGGTGACGCTGCGGCCCTGTTTTTTTGGGCGACCTGCCGTTTCACGTTAATGGGTGCTGACGCAAGGTATATACTAAAGCGACTATTATGGTTGGCGGGAGATGCATCATGCCGGGTGAAGTGGATCTGGACCAGTCAGCGTCAAGCCTGACGGATGAAAAAAACCAACTGGAAAGCGACATTTTCGCACTGGAAGCGCAGTTAAGCAGTGGCAGGCAACCAGACCTGGACAGCAGGCTGGCGCAGTTGAAAGGCAGGCTTTCCGAAATCAACAGCATGGAGACGCAGATTGCGGCGGAAAGGAAATCAAGGCTGGGCAATCTGCTAGGAAGCCTGCGAACCCAGCGTGCGTTTTCCACGGTGCGCGACATCAAGGAAAACCTGGACTCATTGAACACGGCGCGGGGTCAGGAGGGGACTATTACCGTCGCGGCTGGCGCGGAAGGCGTCGCCTTGTTGCGCAGCAAAAAACCACTGTTTGTGTTGCTGGATGCGGTCGCAGAAGCGTTGGGCGGCCTGTGCGCCAGTGGCGGCGCTGTTTTGCTGACGGCGGCGGAGCGTGAGCAGGCCCAGTCCGCCCGGTTTGTCAGCCGCAGGCTCACAGAGTTGAATGACAGGTTGAAGAAATTGACCGGGGCAACGCCCAGGGCCACGCCGGATCTGTCTGCAACACGGGGTGGGCCGCCCACCTTGGCACCGTCGGTTGTGCCTACGGCGGTTTCCAGCGTGTTTGCCGGGGCGCAACTGCTGGGTTTGTCGCTGGACACGCTTAACGGTTTGGCCAAAATGTTGCGGACTGACCGGGAGCTGGGCGTATTTGACTCCGGCGCGGAAGCCCTGACACTGCTGGGCTATTTGCTGGAATCCAAGGGCAAGGTTGTGGTGGCGGATTCTGTGGCGGGTGGGCAGGTATTGCTGGATGAAGCTTTTGTCCTGTTGGAACAACTTGGCGTCCTGCAAGGGTTGGTCGCCGCAGGCAAGGCAATGCCGGAAGAGGGGGCGGGCGGTTTGCTCAAATCTTCGTTGGAAAGCGCCAACAGTTTGCTGGCGGCATTGAACCCCGCCAGCCAGCCCGACGCTTTTTGGGGTCAGGTGAAAGGGCAGGCGCTAGCCAATGCCCTGAACGACCGGGAACGCCTGTTCGTTGAACTGAAAGCCCAGACAGTGCAGGTGACGGAAAAAAAATGGTACAAGAGCCAAAGCATCTACGCGACCGGCGAATTGCAGGTGGCCTACCGTCTGTTCAAGCCGGATGATTCCTTGAAAACGTCGGGTGTCATCCTGAAAGCCTCCCGGATTGATGCGGCGCAAATCAGCAAGCTAAGTGCGGCTGAATGGGTCAGCCCAACGGCGTGAGCTTGCGGCGCTGGCGGCGGCGGGTTCAATTTCCGCCGTCAGCGGCGCAGCAGGCTGTACGCCAGCAAGCCCAGACCCGTGCCGCCCATTCCCCAGCTTAATATCGACACGCCCAGCACGGCTGGCAGTAAGGCAGAACCAGCCGTCAGCGTGGCGGTGACCAGCAGGCTGCCCCCCACAATCGCCAGCTGGTTGCCGCGTTGTGCATGGCGCATTTCCTGCCGCAACTGTTCCAGTTGTTGTGATTCCCATTGCAGCTTGAGTTGGTGAAGGTTGGCCTGCTTCATGATGTCGTGCAGCATATTGGGCATGTAAGGCAGGTTTTCCAGCAGTTTGGGCAGGTTTTCCTTGGCGCCGTGCAACAGTGCGCGCACGCCCAGTTGCTCATCCATCCAGCGTTCAATGAAGGGTTTGGCGGTCGCCCACAAATCCAGGTCGGGGTACAGCTGGCGGCCCAAGCCCTCGATATTCAGCAGGGTCTTTTGCAGCAGCACCAGTTGCGGCTGCACTTCCATATTGAAGCGGCGCGCGGTCTGGAACAGGCGCAGCAGGAAGTGGCCGAAGGAAATGTCCTTGATCGGCAGGTTGAAGATCGGCTCGCAAACGGTGCGGATGGCGGATTCGAATTCTTCCACCCGCGTGGTGGGCGGCACCCAGCCGGACTCCACATGCAGTTCCGCCACCCGTTTGTAGTCACGGTTGAAGAACGCGTAGAAATTTTCCGCCAGATAGCGCTTGTCCTCCGGCGCCAGGGTGCCGACGATGCCGAAATCCACCGCCATGTATTGCGGCTCCTGCGGGTTGGCGGCATTGACGAAAATATTGCCCGGATGCATGTCGGCATGGAAAAAATTGTGGCGGAACACCTGGGTGAAAAACACTTCCACCCCCAGTTCGCCCAGCCGTTTGAAGTTGACGCCGAGTTCGCGCAGGCGGGAAATGTCGCCGACTGGGATGCCGTAAATCCGCTCCATCACCATCACATTGGGGTGGGTGTAGTCCCAGTGGACTTCCGGCACGTACAGCATTTGCGATTGCTCGAAATTGCGGTGCAACTGGCTGGCGTTGGCCGCTTCGCGCATCAGGTCGAGTTCGTCGAAGATGGTCTTTTCGTATTCGGCGACCACTTCCACCGGGCGCAGGCGGCGGCCTTCCTTCCAGTAACGCTGCACCAGCCGGGCGATGATGTACATCAGCTCCACGTCCTGGCGGATGGTTTTGCGGATGCCGGGGCGCAGCACCTTCACCACCACATCCTGGCCACTCCACAGTTGCGCGGCGTGCACCTGGGCAATGGAGGCGGACGCCATCGGTTCGGTCTCAAAATGCCGGAACACTTCCGTGACCGGCTTGCCGTAAGCCTTTTCAATCATCTGGCGGGACTGTTGGCTGGAAAACGGCGGCACCCGGTCTTGCAGGCGGGTCAGTTCGGCGGCGATGTCGTCCGGCAGCAGGTCGCGGCGGGTGGACAGCATCTGCCCGAACTTGATGAAGATCGGCCCAAGGTCTTCAAGCGCGCAGCGGATGCGTTCGCCGCGCGGACGGGTTTCCTGCTTGCCCCAGTTCCACGGCGAAAGGTGGTACAGGAATGCCAGTGGCCGCAGGAAGGGGATGGTGAATACGAGCTCATCCAGCCCATGACGGATGAAGACACGGTTGATCGTCCACAGGCGCAGCAAGCGGGTGAATGGTTTCATGTGTGAAGTTTAACCTTTTGGCTTGCTAGGCGTTTTCATATTACGCAAGCGTGACTGCATTGCATCATCAATCACTTTCTTGCCGAAAATGAGAGAAATTTCATGCAATATGTCTGGGTGGGTAAGTTCTTTCCATACTTTGAATGTAAAGGCATCAAATACAAATCCGTCACTACGTTGCTGAAATACCCAAATTCCACGGGCATCTGCCAGCGTCAAGGATTGGGCTTGTAGGCGTAAGGCATAGGATTTTGCTTGCAGAAAAGCATCTTTCAATTCTTTTGGTGAGCTAATGCGGAATTTACATTCGAGTACTGAAATAGCACTTTCCTCGCCGGGTTTGAGATCGCAGCCGAGTACGTAGTCGGGGTAATTGCGTTGCCCTCTCCCCATTCTGACAGGAAGTTGTCTAACCCAATCTGTTGTTGTGAAACCTAGTTTTAATAGTAGTGGCTCAAGCAATTGAGTTTCGACATCTCGTTCATTGTTCAACATCAAATCACCGAAAGCGAGTTCGCTAGGGGTTGTGGGAAGCAGAGTTGTATCAAACCCTGTTTGTTGGATTAGCTCACAAATGGCTCGGTATTCTTCTAGGCTCAGTGCACTACCACTACGTCCTTGAAAATGCGCTTTTACCGCAGGCGATGCACCAAGTAATGGGTCTTGTGCGAATGTTTTAAACGTGATGGGTGGTATTTTGAGGGGATGACCGACCCTAATGCTATTGTAGTAATAAAAAAATGGGTCATTGAATCCATCATCTACTACACGCCAGATGGAATGAAGATAACTTCTAGGGGAGGAACACCACATTAAAACAATATCGCCACGTCGTGCTTCTAGGTTACCCTGCCAAAAACTGATGGATTTTTCATTGGCTGCATCTAAATATTCAAAGTCAATGCTGTTGCCAAGGGAAAACCAAACACGGGATGCTTCAGGTAAGGTATTAGGAACAGCCAATGTGATGTTTCTTGGCGCGAAATCATATAAGAAAGCATTAAATTCTTCGGGTGAAAGACCTTGTTCAAAGCGAAACGCCTGAAATACCCGATTAATTTCAAGATAGTATAAAGCGCGTTCACGCTTTTGTTGCTTGGTAGGTTCATCGGGTAGGGTAATTCCAAAAAAATGACAGATTTTTGTCAGATGATCAAAGCGTTTTATAAAAAAATAGGGTATGAAGTAGTTAGGATGGGCGGAATGTAGGCCAGCAGATAAGCCCGTAATAGTGGCAAAAATTTGTCGATAAACTGTATCATGCTCAAGTCCTCCACCTATTAAAACAAGCCATGGACTTTCCTCCCCGACGGTGACAGGTATTTCCCAGCCCTCATCCACCATTTCGATAAAGAGTTCATCGGCTTCTTTGCTATCGTTGATGATACTATCTTGTGTGAATTCATGCAGTAAGTCATTTAAATTGACTCTCAGGACGTCTGATTCCCCGCTCTCGATGTTTTCAAAACCGAAAACTTCAAACGTGAATCCCATTTCCTGACGTATGTCACAAGTATTATCGAGTGAGTTCCAGTGTGCCGTGATATCACGTTTGATGGCTGCTTGTCCCTCTGGTGAGGCACGATACAAATCCCAAATGTAACGATTAAATTGCATTTTGTATTAGCCCCATTTGATTTTCAAAAAAATCATAATAATTTGGAATCATGCTTCAAAATTGCATGTTCAAGGCATCAATACCGATACGTCAGATATAAACGGGTTGACGATGGTCAGCTTGCCAATTTGCTGTCCGTGTTGCAGGTCTTCGCTCAGGACAAAAGCACAATCCT
>NZ_JAYMYJ010000112.1:0-226643 GCF_035668035.1 Candidatus Thiothrix phosphatis
ACCGCAAGGTTGCTCAGCCATCGGAAGGGCAAAAACTCACCTTGAAAGCCCTAACCTTGATGCGTTAGGGCCAGACAACGAAACAAATACAGGAGAGGGCAAATGTCAATATTGAAACCCGGAGCAAATGCTAAACTTTCACAGTTGAAATTCACCCTTTCAATTTCACATGCACCAATTCCAGGTGTGGAGATGGATGTGTCGGCCTTCCTTCTGACAGCGCAAGGCAAAGTCCGTGGCGATGGGGACATGTGTTTTTACGGGCAGACCCATATTGAATCTGGTGCCGTAATTTTGGATAGTGCATCTGAAACTGGTGCCGTGTTTTCTATAGATTTGTCAAAGGTTAATCAGGCCATTGAGAAGATCGTGATAGTGATGACCATTCATGAAAATCGGGCTGTGTTTGGCAAACTTTCTGAGGTTACGATTGAACTGTTTGGAAACGGGGCGCTGCGTGGGGAAATACCCTGTGCTGGCATGAAAGAAACAGCCCTCATTCTTGCCGAGATCTATCGCCGTGGTGAAGAGTGGAAGTTAAGGGTTGTAGGGCAGGGCTTTGAGAATGGTTTGCCAGCCATTGCGCAGTATTTTGGAATAGAAGTGGCGACGCCAGAACAGCCTGTTTCGGAATCTGAGAAAAAACCTATCCCTGCTAAAGCGAAGCAGGCTGAAACAACCCCTGTTAAATCTGTCCGGTTGAATAAAATCTCCCTTACCAAGCAAGGGGAAAGTTCTAAAATTTCTTTGCAGAAAGAAAATAGGGGTCTAATACGGGTCATTGCTACGTGGGTCGATAACGGGGACAAACGTTCGGATAATGATGACCTTGATCTCCGCGCAGGCATTCTTTTGCCTAATGGAAAAATGCATTGGCTGGCGGCTTCACATCCCGGTTCTCTTGATAGCGCCCCCTTTGCCCGGCATTTGGGAGATGTCCGGCAAGCCACTAAAAACGCCCCCGGAACTGAAATCATTGAGATAAACCCGGATATATCCAAACGTCTTGGTGGGCAGGTCGGGTTGGTCTTTTCAGTTTATAGCGCGATTTCCAACGGGCCTGTTTCGATAGCGTCCCTTAAGCCGGTGATGTCCATTGAGAACGATGGCAATGTGGTTGAGTGCAATTACACGTTTCCTGGTGGTAAAGCAGCAAACGGTGTTTACACCTATGTGATCGGGACGCTCGATATCGATGGTGAGTCCATTTCCGTCAGGTTATCTGGCCTCACCTCGCAGCCAGGTAGTGAGGATACCCCCTGGATTGAACGCAAGGCAGGGATTCTTGAGGTCAGCTTTGATGGTGCTCCGGTTTTCAAGTCCGGGCGCAACCTATTTGCCAGAATGATCGGTGTTGGCAAGAAAGGCTATGAAAACGTCTGACATAGTCAGCAAACATTGTGTCTGCCTGCAATGGTGGACATATCGCCTGCCGCTGGCTAGAATCCATCCCGTCATTGGGGAGTAGCCTCCTTTCATTGGTAAAGGGTCTGCATCAACATACTTGACCGCCCGGTCATGGTGCAGACGGCTCCGGTTTGGCAAGACCTTTGACCACGATGCCTTCGGTAAAGCCGGGAGGGTGTTGTGGTCATGGGAAATCGCCCGGCTTGGAGTTGTTTATGGAAGCCTTTCTCGTCTCTACTGGTATCGTCGCCCTCGCAGAAATGGGGGACAAGACGCAATTGCTCTCGCTGGTGCTCGCCGCCAAATTCCGCAAGCCTGTCCCCATCATCCTTGGCATTCTGGTCGCCACCTTGCTGAACCATGCAGGTGCGGGGGCAGTTGGCGCATGGGTCACCGCCGTACTGGGGGAAAATGTGCTGCGCTGGGTGCTGGGGTTGGGTTTCCTGGCGATGGCGGTGTGGATCATGATCCCCGACAAGCTGGATGAGGATGATGCAAAGCTGGACGCCTCCCATCACAGTGTTTTCGTCACCACCCTGATTGCGTTTTTCCTGGCTGAAATGGGCGACAAAACCCAGATCGCAACGGTCGCGCTGGCGGCGCAGTACGCCTCACTGCTGTGGGTGGTGGCGGGCACGACCCTGGGCATGATGATCGCCAATGTCCCGGCGGTGCTGCTGGGCGACAAAATGGCGCACAAACTGCCGTTGAAATGGGTGCATGGGGTCGCTGCTGCCATTTTTGCCGTCTTGGGCGTGCTGGTATTGTTTGGTGTTGACTAAGCTTACCGCCAACCTGCTTTGTCCATAATCTGCACCGCCTGGGCGTTGTTTTTGCCTAGGGCGACCAGGTTCAGCGCATCGCTTTTGAAATTGCCCCAGCTTTGCAATTGCGGGCTGGCGGCGATGCCGCGCTTGGCCGGGTATTCGCCATTGGTGGTGGAATACCAGCGTTGGGCGTCATCCAGCACCATGTATTCCAGCAGCTTGATGGCGTTTTCCCGGTTTTTGGCGGATTTTGTCACGCCCGCACCACTGATATTGATGTGCGTCCCCCGGTCGCGCTGGTTGGGGAACAGCAGTTTCACCTTGCTGGCGGCGGCTTTCTGGCTAGCGTCGCTACCGTAGAGCATTTGTGCGTAATAGTAAGTGTTGGCGATGGCAATGTCGCACTGGCCTGCCGCGACAGCCTTGATCTGGTCGCGGTCGCCGCCGCTGGGTGGCCGGGCCAGGTTGGCGGCCAGCCCTTGCGCCCATTGCTCCGCTTGCGCCGCGCCGTGGGCGGCGATGATGGAAGCCAGCAGCGACTGGTTGTAAATGCTGTTGGAGGAACGCACGCAAATCCGCCCGCGCCATTTCGGGTCGGCCAAATCTTCGTAGCTGGAAAGTTCGGCAGCCTGGACAGTCGCCGGGTTGTAGAACAGCACCCGCGCCCGCGAGGTGAGGCCGAACCACTGTTTGCCGGGGTCGCGCAGGTTGGCGGGAATGGCCTGCTCCAGCGTGGCGGAGTGGATGGCTTGCAGGCTGCCAGCGGCGGCGGCCCGGTACAAGCGCCCGGCGTCCGCCATGATCAGCACGTCGGCGGGTGAATTGGCCCCTTCGCGTTTGAGGCGTTCCAGCAGCGGGTCGTCATCGCCCGTGACCAAGTTGACCTTGATGCCGGTGTCCTGGCTGAAAGCGTCCAGCAACGGCTTGATCAACTGTTCTTCGCGGGCGGAATACACATTCACTTCATTGGCCAGCACTTGTGCGCTGCACAGCAGCAGCAAGCCAGCAACAAATTTTTTCAACATAACAGGCTCCTTATTGCTCCCTGCCCCCCTTGTGGGGAAAGGGCTGGGGATGGGGGCTTCAGGCGTCCGCCCAGCGGCGGATCAGGTTGTGGTAGACACCGGCGAGCCGGATGGTTTGCGGGTGGCCTACGCCCAGTTCCGCCGACAGTTCCTGGATGCTTTGGTCGAGGTCATACAACAGGGTGCGTTGCCCGTCGTCCCGCACCATGCTTTGTATCCAGAAAAAGGCGGCCAGCCGTGCGCCGCGTGTGACCGCGCGGACTTGGTGCAGGCTGCTGGAGGGGTAGAGCGCCAGGTCGCCAGCAGCCAATTTGATGGCTTGCGCGCCAAAGCTGTCCTCGATCACCAGTTCGCCGCCGTCGTATGCTTCCGGTTCGGCGAGGAACAAGGTGGCGGACACATCGGTGCGTACCCGGACAGTGGTCCCTGGCACGTAGCGGATGGCGTTGTCGATATGGATGCCGAAATTGCCGCCATCTTCGTAGCGGTTGAACATCGGCGGAAAAATCTTCATGGGCAAGGCAGCGGAGACAAAGCGGGCGTTATTGGCCAGCGCCGTCAGGATGACATCGCCAATTTCCCGCGCAAGGGCGGAATCCTGCGGCAGTTGCAGGTTCTGCTTGGCGGTGGCGGCCTGGTCGCCCGCCGTTATCTTGCCATCCACCCATGCTGCCGCCTCCAGTTGGGTGCGGCAGTGGGCGGCTTGCTCCCTGCTGAGAACATTGGGTATACAAATCAGCATTGCCTAGGCTCCTTGCAAGTGTTACCCCCTAAAATGCCCACCCCGTGGCTCATGAAACGGGGCGGGCTGAGGACCCGGATAGCCGGATTAAAAATCGTAAGTCAGGCTGACGTTGGTGGTGCGGCCAGGCGCGACATACGTGAACGGTGCCGCACTGCGGTAGAACGCTTCGTAAATGGTCTCATCCGTCGCATTCTTGACGTTCAGTTGCGCGCTCAACTTTTTGTTGAGCTTGTACTCGGCCATCAAATCCAGGCGGTTGGAGGCTTCCAGCACCAGCGGTTCGCCGAAATGCGGCGAGGCGGTGTTGGTGTTGACCGAGGTCGCCGCAAAGGTGCCGCCTTTGATTTCGCCGGTGTGCACGACCGTCCCGCCGACCGCGAGTTTGGGCGTGGCCTGGTATTTGGCCTGGATGCTGGCGCTTTGCTCCGCCACATTGGCCAGTTCCTTGCCGATGGCGGATGGGGTGGCGGAATCCAGGATTTTGGTGTCCATCAGCACCGCGCCGCCGGACAAGCTCAACTTGGGCGTGACATTGCCGGAGACGCCCACCTCCACGCCGTTGATGCGCACCTTGCCGGTTTGGCTGGCGACCTGCGCCGTGCCAGTGCCGCTGACTTCAATCTTGTTTTTCTTTTCGGTCTGGAAAATGGCGGCGTTGACGGCGAGGTGGTCATTGGCCAGGTTCCATTTGGTGCCGAGTTCGATGCTTTTGTTCTCTTCGGGTTTGTCCAGGGCGGCGACCAGTGGGGTGATGCCGCCGTACTCCACGCCGCCGGAGTCGAACATTTCACCCGGCAGGTTGGAGGAGCTGCTGAGGGAGGCGTAAATGCTGCCGTTTTCCCGGGGCTTGTACACCACGCCAGCGTGGCCGTTCAGGAAGCCGGTGTCATCCGTGGAATCGCTGTTGGGGTCGTAAACGCCTTCCCGCGCATGCCGTTCAATCTCGAAGGTGTCATGGCGCAGGCCGCCGAAGACTTCCCAGCGCGGGTTCAGTTTGGCGGTGTCCAGCACGTAGAGGGAACGGACATCGGCCTTGACCTCCGACTTGCTGGCGCTGCGGCCAGTGACCGGCTGGCCGATGGCATGGTTGTCCGGGTTCATGACGTTCAGGACGGGTGCCGCCACCGTGGCGTCAAGGTCAAAGCTTTGGTTGGTGACTTCCTCACTGCTGATTTCAAAGCCCGCGACAAGGTTGTGCTCCACCGCGCCGGAATGGAATTCATGGGTGATCTGGGTGTTGTTGCCCTGGAAGTTGTTGGTGAACCCGGCCCGCGAGGTGCGGTTGGTCATGGTGCTGGCAGGCGTCAGCCCGCTGATGCCGCCGGGATTGGAAACGACGTATTCGTTGGTGGTTTCGCCGATGCGGGTTTTGCTGCTGATGGTGGTGTTGTCGGAAAGCTTGTGCTCCAGCGTGGCGGTCAGGATGTCGGCGCCCGTATCCTGGAAGTCGCGCCCGACAATGCCGTAGAAATTGTCACGGTCGACGGCAGCAGGCGCGTTGGTCAGCGAGTCCCAGGGGTGGCCACGGTCTGGCATTTCCTCCTTGCGCAGGTGGTACAGGTCGACCAGCATATTGGTTTTGTCGGTCGCCTTGTAATCCGCCGCCAACGCGACGCCCTGGCCTTGTTTGTACACTTCGTTGCGTCCGGCCACGTCCGAGTCTTCCAGCATGAAGGAGCCGCGCACGCTCAATTGGTCGTTGACAACCCGGTTGGCGTCCAGCGTGGCGCGTTGGTCATTGCCCAGCGTCAGGGTTCCACGGGTGAAATTGGTGTCCTGCGGCTTTTTGCTGATGCTGTTGACCGCGCCGCCAGTGGTGCCGCGTCCGGCGAAGGTGGAACTGGGGCCTTTGGCGATTTCCACCTGTTCCGTGGCGAAGACTTCACGGGTGGTGACGCCAGGGTCGCGCATGCCATCGACGAAAATGTCGCCACGGGCGTCAAAGCCCCGGATGATGAAACGGTCGCCCTGGGCGTTGCCGCCTTCGCCGGTGCCGAGCGTAATGCCCGGCTGGGTGCGCATCAGGTCGCGCAGCGCGGTGACGCCAGCATCCTGCATCTGTTCCTTGCCGACGACGGTGATGGTTTTGGAAACGTTCAGCAGCGGCTCGGTGAATTTGCCATTGCCGGATTTGTCAATCTTGTAAGGGGCTTCTGGGTCGGCGTTGGGGTTGGAGCCAGGGGCGGCTTTTTTCGCTTCGGCGGTGACGCCTTCCAACCGCGTCACCTCGTCGGCATGTGCTGGGGAAGTGATGGCGGCAAACACGGCAAAGGCGGCTGAGGCAAGGGTGGTGTTCGGCTGTTCGGCACGGCAGGCTACGCCTCTGAGGGCGAGAGGCTGGTTCTGATAGCTCAAGTGGATACTCCTAAAACATGAAAATGGAAGGGGCGGCATCCGTGGCTATCAGGCTATGCGATGCAGGTGTATGCTGGGAGATGATAATCATTCTTTTTTGTGAGTCAAGAGTGTTTGTAGTAAAATGCGGACAGTTTTTATTTGTCTGTTGGTAATGCGCACTGCACAAGTGCGGGAGAAGCCATGCCGCCCGAACCCCTCCTGAACCAGATTCCGCCTGCCATTGCCGCAGTCAGTGACTACGAACCCTTTGCCCGCGCCCGTTTGGATGACAATGCCTGGGCGTATTTGCACAGCGGCGCGGCGGATGAAATCACTTTCCACGCCAACCGGCAGGCGTTTGAGCAGCAGCATCTGCACAACCGGGTGCTGGTGGATGTGCGCGGCGGCCACACCCGTCTGCAATTGTTTGGGCAAACTTTCCGGCATCCGGTGCTGCTGGCTCCGGTGGCTTACCAAACCTTGTTTCATCCGGATGGGGAATTGGCGACGGCGCAGGCGGCTGCGGCCATGGAAGCGGGCATGGTGGTCAGCACGCTGGCGGGGCGGACGCTGGAGGAAATTGCCGCACATGCCGCTGCCCCCTTGTGGTTCCAGCTTTATTTCCAGCCGGATCGGGCGTTCACGTTGGAACTGGTGCGGCGGGCGGAGGCGGCGGGTTACCAAGCATTGGTGGTGACGGTGGACGCGCCGCTGGCCGGTGTCCGTAACCGTGAACAACGGGCGGGTTTCCACCTGCCACCTGGGGTTGGCGCGGCCAATTTGCAGGGCATGCGCCAGCCGCAGACAGTGCTGGAAGATGGGCAAAGCGTGGTGTTCGATGGCCTGATGGCGCATGCGCCAACCTGGCGGGAGATTGTGGAACTGCGCCGGTTGACGGAACTGCCGCTGCTGCTCAAGGGAATCGCCAGTCCGGATGACGCCTTGCGGGCATTGGAGGTGGGGGCGGATGGCCTGATTGTTTCCAACCACGGTGGCCGCACGCTGGACACCATGCCTGCCACGTTGGCGCTGTTGCCCGCCATCGCCGCTGCGGTGCAGGAACGGGTGCCATTGCTGCTGGACGGCGGCGTCCGGCGGGGTACGGATATTGTGAAGGCGCTGGCGCTGGGGGCAAGCGCCGTGCTGATTGGCCGCCCCATGGTTTATGGGCTGGCGGCCACAGGCGCGCTAGGGGTGGCGCATGTTATCCGCCTGTTGCGGGAAGAGCTGGAAGTCGCCATGGCGCTGACAGGTTGCCCTACCTTGGCGGATATTAATCCTGCCGTGTTGGCCCCTTGATGATGCTTGAAAATATAAATAGCAACAATTATCATTTGAAAAAATTTACCTGATACCACTAGCCCTCCGCCCCTTTTGCCATGACGGTAGCCAAGGTTCAGTAAAACCCTGTTTGCAATTTTTGGAAGGTTTTACTAACCCTATGGAATTCCTGAAAACTTACCTTGACTACATGGTGCTGGGCACGCTTGGCCTGATGAGCTTCATCATGTTGACGTTGGCGGTGGAGCGTTACGTTTATTTCTGGCGTGTCCGGCTGGTACAGTTCCCACATGTCGAATTGTTGAAAGTGGCGCTGACCCGCAACCTCACCGCCATTTCCAGCATTGGCTCCAATGCGCCTTATGTGGGGCTGCTGGGGACGGTGCTGGGCATCCTCGTCACCTTCCACGAAATGGGGCAGGGCGGCAAGATTGATGTCAACACCATCATGCTGGGGCTGGCGATGGCGCTGAAGGCGACCGCTGCTGGCTTGTTCGTCGCCATTCCCGCGATCCTGTTTTACAACGGCCTGCTGCGTAAGGTGGAGGTGCTGACTTCGCGCTGGACGGCGATGCAGGATGGCCATGCATGAAACGTTTTGACCAGATCAACATGATTCCCTTCATCGACATCATGCTGGTGCTGCTGGCAATTGTGTTGACCACCGCCACCTTTGTTTCGCAAGGGCTGATCGAAGTCAACCTGCCGACCGCCGAGCAGGTCAGCGAACCTGCCGAAGACGAAGACCCGCTGGAAATCGCCATCGATGCGCAAAACCAGTTGTTCCTCGCGGGTGAGGCGGTGGATTTGCAGCAATTGGGCAGCAAGTTGGATACGCAGGCGAAACCGGACACGCTGATTGTGCTGCGCATCGACAAGGCCGCCGTCTTCGAGCACTTCGTCAAGCTGATTGACCTGCTCAAGGCGAAGGGACTGAACAACCTTTCCATACAGGCGCAGCAGGAACCATGAAGGACAATCACTTGACCGGACTGGGGGTTTCCAGCGCAGTCCATGTGGGGTTGGCCTTGTTGCTGGCTCCGGTTTTGTTCGCCCAGGAGCCGAAGAAAGAAGAGCCGCCGGTATTGCCGGTCGAGTTGGCCATGTTTGCGCCGCCCGCCCCTGAGCCTGTGCAGGAGCCTGCCCCCCAGCTTGCGCCAGAGCCTCCGCCCCCGCCACCTCCGCCGCCCAAACCCAAACAGACCGAAAAGCCCAAGCCGAAGAAAGACAAGCAAGACAAGCCGGTGGAAAAGCCCCTGCCCAAACCCAAGCCCGAGAAAGACTTGCGCAAGGAGCAGGAAGCGCGCGAGCGCCGTGAGGAATTGCGCCGCCAGCAGGAAGCGCAACAGCAACTGGAAGCGATGCAGCGTCAGGAACAGGCGCGTGCCGAGGCCGGGCGTCAGGCGCGTTTGCGCGCCCAGCAGCAGGCAGCCCGTGCCGCCGCCCAAGCGCAAAATGAAACGCCGCTGATCACCAACCCGAGTTACCGCCGCCCGCCGCGCGCGCCTGAATACCCGCGCCGCGCGCTGGAGGCTGGGGTTGAAGGCATGGTGATTGTCCGCGCCAATGTCAGTGCGGGCGGGAATGTGACCGCCGCCCGGGTGCACCAGTCTTCCGGCAATGCGGCATTGGACGCCGCCGCCGTCAAGGCGGTGCGCGGCTGGTCATTTGTGCCAGCCAGCCGGGGCGGACGCAGCATCGAGTCCATCGTGCAGACGCCGGTGCGTTTCAGGATCAATTGATGTGCCGACGTTTGAGGTGGCTAAACCCAAGGAGATTTGACGGATGAACACCAACCCATTCCTGAGTGTGGCCGAGCGCGAAGCCCTGCAATTCATGCGTGAGGAGGAAAAGCTCGCGCGTGATGTTTACCTGACCTTTTACCACTGGTGGCGGTTGCCGGTATTCAGCAATATTGCCGCCTCTGAACAGCGCCATACCGAGAGCGTACAGCGCTTGTTACAGGCTTATGGCATCCCAGACCCGGTGCAAAATGACCGGGTCGGCGTGTTTGCCCATCCCGAACTTGCCCGTTTGTACGCCGATCTGGTGGCGCGCGGGCGTCAGTCTGCATACGAAGCCTTGCAGGTCGGCGCATTGATTGAGGAAACCGACATCGCGGATTTGCAGGATGCCATCCACAAGACCACGCAGCCAGCCATCGCCCGCGTCTACAACCATTTGATGCAGGCTTCGCACCGTCACCTGCGGGCATTTACTGGGCAGTTGCAGAACCATGACGGCGTTTATGCCGCGCAGGTCATGCCGCAGGCGGAGGTGGATGCCATCATGGCTTACCGCCGCAGCCCGGCGGATGGGAATGTTGCCCGGCTGGGTGGCGGACGGCGCATGGGGCAGGGCGGAAGCCAGCCCTTGCCGAATGGCGGCATAAGTGGTGGCAGTAAGCGGCAGGGTGAGGGGATGGTTGCCCGGCAACCCGCCCGGCAGATGGGCGGGGCAGGTTGTGGCGGGCGTCGGCGTGGCTGGCAAGGCTACTGACCGCCGCCTTCCTGGTCTTTTTCCTGATAGGTTTCAATCTTGTCAGTCTTG
This sequence comes from Candidatus Thiothrix phosphatis, assembly GCF_035668035.1. NCBI lineage: Bacteria > Pseudomonadati > Pseudomonadota > Gammaproteobacteria > Thiotrichales > Thiotrichaceae > Thiothrix > Candidatus Thiothrix phosphatis. Next base: position 10,113 of record NZ_JAYMYJ010000112.1, read on the forward strand.
ATCTGGTAGCCTGCGTCCGCCAAATCAGTATGGGCCAAATCGGTGTCCAGCGTACCGTAAACCCAGATGGGTGAATACATGTCGCCCATGCTGAGGGCTTTGTCCGGCTCTGTCTTGACCAGTATGGTCTGGTTCAAGGGCGGGGGCGGGACATGGATACAGGCGCCGAAATAAGGCACCAGCAGGAATTCCCTCACCACTTCCGCTTTTTCATCCACTTCCAGCGGCGTGACATAACCGGGAAGCTTGATCTTTTTGCCGTTCAGCGCCGGGTTCACGGGGGCGGAGTTGAGATCCGCCTGCATTTTTTCCATGACGGCTTTTTCCCTGGGGTCGCCTTCGGGAATGGCGTCGATTTGCGCCTGGTATTTTTTCAGGATGTCATCCATGCCTTTGCCCGGCAGTTCCAGATCTTCCCAAGCCATTTTAGTGTATTCACCATCCTGCCCAGGTTTGTCGGGTTTAGGGTTGGCAATATCCTTGATCTGCGCGCCAACCGCAGGCGCATTGGCAGGCAAGGCGGGCGGGTTCGCCGTGCTGTTGACGCTCCCCGCCGCCGCCTGTTTGTCAGCAGGCTTGTCGCCGCCACAAGCGGCGAGCATGCTGGCCAATACGATCATGGGGAAAATTTGTGTTTTCATTTCAAACCCTTACGGTCAAGCCATCCTGCAACGAACGGCGGTAGGCAATTGCCCCCGGAATCAGGCTGAACAGCAGCGCCAGCCCGACCACCACCGCCAGCATCAGCAGGTTGGGCGCATCCGGTATCCAGGTATGCAGGTAGAAACCGTATTCCGCCACCACCCACGGGCGGGCGCTGAACAACGCGGCGTAGAGCAATGCGATGCCCACCAGGCAGCCCAGCACCGCCAGCACCAGCCCTTCCAGCACGAACAGCAGGAACACCTGGCGCGGATGCGCGCCCACTGCCCGCAGGATCGCCATTTCCCGCCGCCGTTCATTGAGGGTGGAAAGCAGCACGGTCAACATCCCCAGCAGCCCCGCCGCCACCACGAAGCCGGTGATGATGCGCAAGACCGTTTCAAACATGCCGATGGCTTGCCACAATTCCGCCAGCGCCACGCCCGGTAGGGTCGCAAGCAGCGGTTCACGCGTGTATTCGTTGATGGCGCGTTGCACCCGGAAGGCGGCGGCGCGGTTTTTCAGCCCGACTAGGAACGCCGTGATCAGCTTGGGTTGCAAGTTTTTCTTGAGCGTTTCCTCCGCGCTGACGTGGAAACCCGGTATCGGCGCGCCGTTCACCCAGTCGATGTGGATGGCTTCGATGGCTTCCAGCGACACATGCACGGTGCGGTCAATCGGTGTGCCGGTCGGTTTGAGGATGCCGACCACGGTGAAAGGTTTGTCGGCGTGCTGGGTAAAGCTGGTTGAGCCCGCGCCATGCGAGAGGATGATCTTATCCCCCAGCTTGTAATTCAGCTTGCGGGCGACTTCGGAACCCAGCACGGTGTCATACACGCCCGCAAACGGTTGGCCTGCGGCGAACGCCAGCAACTGTTTGTCGCCATAACGGTAGTGGCGGAAATAATCCTGGTTCGTCCCCAGCACCCGGTAGCCCTTGTGCGAGTCGCCCAGGCTCAATGGCACCGACCAATCCACCTGCGGGTTGCTGATGATGTCCTGATACGATTGCCAGCTGATGTTGTTGGTGGCGTCGCCAATGCGGAACACGCTGTACAGCAATAACTGCACCGGGCCGCTGCGTGCGCCCACCACCAGATCCGTGCCGGAAATGGTGCTGAGGAAACTGCTTTTGGCCTCCTTGCGGATGTAGTCCACCCCCAGCAGCAGCATCACGCTGATGGCGATGGACAACAGGGTAAGGAGCAGGCTGGCGCGGCGGTTCCACAAGCTGCGCAAGGTAAGCTTGAACAGGATCATGGTTGGTTTAACTCCTGCAAATCGACCACGCGGGGGAAATGGTTGGCGATGTAAGGGTCATGGCTGACAAACAGGATGGTGCTGCCTTGTGCTTCCGCCTCCTGGAACAGCAGGTCAAGGAAGCCGTCGCGGGTGTTGGTGTCCAGCGCGGAAGTCGGTTCGTCGGCGATGATCAGTTCCGGGCTGCCGATCAGGGCGCGGGCGACGGCGACGCGCTGTTGCTGCCCCACGCTCAGGTCGGTGATGGGGCGCTGGCGCAAGCCACCGTCCAGCCCCAGATGATCCAGCAGCCGGTTGGCGGTTGCCTGCATGTCGCCTGCCTGCTGTTTGCGCCGGGCAGAAAACTGGCAGGGCAATTGCACGTTTTCCAGCACCGACAAATACGGCAACAGGTTGAACTGCTGGAAGATCACGCCCATGTGGTCGGCGCGGAAACGGTCGCGGGCGGAGCCGCCCATGCCGCGCATGTCCTTGCCCAGGATGGCGATGCCGCCGGTGGCCGGAACCAGGATGCCAGCCAGCAGGTTCAGCAGGGTGGTCTTGCCGCTGCCGCTGGCGCCACGGATGAACAGGTGTTCACCCTGGCGCACCTGCAACCCGGCGATTGCCAGCGTGTCTTTGGCTTGCCCCCGCCAGCGGTAACGCAGGCCGGAAAGTTCAATGACGTTCATGGTGCCAGTTTGATGCTGTCATCTTTCTCCAGCGTGGCGGAGGATGCGCCCTTGTCCGTCACCCACTCGGCATTGAGCTTGTGGAAGCCGCTGAACGTGCTGAACAGTTTGGTGGTGACGGTTTGCAACGCCTCCGGTTTTGCGCAGGTGAAGGCCCATGAGGCTTCCACATCGCTGTGGACTTCGCCCTTGTCGTGTTCGGCTTCGTCAGCGTCGGGCTTTTCCTGGGCAGTCGTGACCTTGGCGTCGGTTTGCTGGCAGCCTGCATCCTCATCGAACACAAACAGCGCGGCGCCATCCTTGAGTTTGGCTTCGGCGTCCGCCACGGTCTTTTTGTCGGCGTCTGTCTTGGGCATGTATTCAAAGCCGAACAGGTTCATGCCAGGGGAATCAAGATCCAGCTCCAGTTTGCCGCCATCCTGGGCGATGCTCAGTTTGCCCGTCCCGTGCTCGTGCGGGCCGTGCTGCTCAAACCCGGCGGCTGGCGTTTTGTCAGCGGCGGGTGCTGGCGTGGGATCAGCGGAGGCCATGCTGACAAATGCGCCAAGCGCCAGACCCGCTATGCTGGTGAATAACTGAGGGTATTTCATGTATTTCTCCCGAATGCTGAAAACAATTTGCAACAAAGTTTCAAGAAATCCTAGTGGAAACGCCATAATCTTGCAATCAGTTTGTTCCAGGATCAGCGCAAGCGGGGCAATGGCCTTGGAGGTTGACCTCCACTTCCTCCACCCGGTAGCCCGGCGGCAGGGAAAACAGCAGGGCGGGCTGCAAACTTTCCAGGCAGAAAATCTGCCCGCACTGTTTGCAATGGAAATGGGCGTGCTGGTGCGTGGCTCCCGCCAGGGCATTGTAGCGCCAGGTGCGGTCTACGCCCCCGACCTTGTGCGCAATGCCTTGCTCCACCAGCCAGTCCAGCGCCCGGTAAAGGGTGACGCGGTCAAAAGACAAGCCCTGTTGCTGGGCAGTTTGCTCGATTTCCTGGTGGCTGAGTGCGGATTTGGCTGCCAGCAGGATGCCTAATACGCCCAACCGGGCAGGCGTTACCCTGCCCTGAGCCTTGTACAACAATTCACGTGCGTCCTGTTCAATCACATCCGGGGTCATTTGCAGTCACTCTTTTCCGTCAATATTCTGCAACTATGTTGCATTATTATCGCCAATGCACATACCATTCCCCCGATTATAAACCGTCAAGTACCAACGGGGTGAACCTATGCAACCAATACAAGCTGCTACGGCAATGGCCATTGCCACGGTGCTGGCAAGCGCTGCCGCTTGCGCTGAAACCACTACGGGCGAGGCCATCAAGGCGACCCTCAAACCATCTTCCTCCAACTGGCAAGGCAGCCTGATCTTGGAAGGGGTTTATTTCGACCGTAGCAAGACAGGTGAAATGGACATCAATGGGATGCCCCCTGGTGCGGAAATACACCGGTTGGATGAAGGGCTGCGAGCCGGTCACAATGAAATCGTGGTGAACGGCAACCTGACTGACAAACTCACCGCCCGCGTCACGACCGCCATTGCCCAGGCAGAAAAGGCAGAAGGTGGCGGGGTTGAGACCGAACTGGAAGAGGCATTCGTCCAAACCCAGGGAATAGGCAACGGTTTCAACGCCAAAGCAGGCCGCTTCTTTACCGATGTTGGCTACCTGAGCAGCAAGCACGGGCATGAATGGGACTTCGTTGACCAGCCACTGATCTATGAAAGCATGTTTGGCACGCATCCGAACGGTGACGGGTTGCAGGTCAGTTATGTCGCCCCAACGGACATGTTCCTGCAAGTGGGGAGCGAGGTGTTTGCAGGCGACAAGTTCCCCTCAGGCAAAACCCGCAAAGGAGTCAGCGCCGCCACTGCCTACGCCAAAATCGGCGGCGATATTGGTACAAGCCATAGCTGGCAAGCGGGTGTTGGGCGTTGGCAGGCAGGCGACATAACCGACCGTAGCCCCGAAATGGAGGAAGATGTCACCGAAGCCCCACATTTTTCCGGCAACAGCCACATCAATACTGTCAATGCACTCTACAAATGGGCCCCCAACGGCAACCCCGAAGAGCACAACCTGAAACTGCAAGCCGAATACTTCCAGCGTGACGAAAAGGGTACGGTGGCCATGGAAGATGCGGACGGCGCAGTGAGCGGCAGCACCGACTACAAGGGTAAACAAAACGGTTGGTACGCACAGGCGGTGTACCAGTTCCAGCCCCATTGGCGGGTAGGCGCACGTCATGACCATTTGCACATCAGCAACAGCGGTTCTGACGCAGGCGTTCTGGATGCGGCGGGCCTGACACCGGATCCGGGGCATGACCCAAAACGCAACAGCCTCATGCTTGATTACAGCCCGCGCGAATACAGCCGCTGGCGTTTACAGGTCAACCGCGATGAACGCGGCCCTGAAGCCGATAATCAGGTATTGGGACAGTTTATTTACAGCTTTGGCTCGCATGGCGCACACGGCTTTTAAGGAGTCCCAACATGAAACGCATCATTCTTGCCCTTACCCTGTTGTGCGGCAGCACAATCGCCCATGCCGACCTCAACATTTTTGCCTGTGAACCGGAATGGGGTGCCTTGGCACAGGAAATCGGCGGGGACAAGGTCACGGCCTACAATGCCACCACCGGCCTGCAAGACCCGCACCACATCGAAGCCCGCCCCAGCCTGATCGCCAAGGCGCGGCAGGCGGACATGCTGGCCTGCACCGGGGCGGAACTGGAAATCGGCTGGCTGCCACTGTTGCTGGAAAAATCCGGCAACGCCGCCATCCAGGAAGGCCAGCCGGGTCACTTCATGGCGGCGCAGCAGGTGCAATTGCTGGATATTCCTGCGAAAGTTGACCGCAGCATGGGCGATGTGCATGCCGATGGCAACCCGCATTTCCAGACCGACCCGCGCCGTATTGCCCTGGTCGCCAAGGCATTGGCGGCACGCATGGCGCAGGTGGATGCCGCCAATGCCGCGCATTACCAGCAGGGTTATGCCGCGTTCAACGCGCGCTGGCAGCAGGCGATGCAGGGCTGGCAAAGCAAGGCGGCGGGTCTGCGCGGCAAAGCCATTGTTGTGCACCACAAAAGCTGGGTGTACCTGGAAGATTGGCTGGGCTTGAAAGAAATCGCCACGCTGGAACCCAAACCGGGTGTCCCGCCCACGTCTTCGCATCTGGCGGCAGTCTTGCAGCAGTTGCAAACCACGCCAGCCAGCATGGTGGTTTACGCTGCCTACCAAAGCCCGCGTTCCGCCCAGTGGTTATCCGGCAAGGCGGGGATTCCGGCGGTCATGTTGCCCTCCACGGTTGGTGGTACAGCGGAAGCCACTGATTTGTTCACGCTGTTTGATGACATTATCCGGCGTCTGAACCAGGCGCAAACCGCAGGTTGAATATGGACTGGAGCTTGCAGTTAAGCATCCTCGCCCCAGCCTTTGTTGCCGGGGTGTTGGTGTTGGCAACCCATGTGCCGTTGGGGCGCGAAGTCCTGCGCCGGGGCATTGTCTTTATCGATTTGGCGGTGGCGCAGATTGCCGGGCTGGGCGTGATTGCCGCGCACGCGCTTGGTTGGGAAGCGCACGGCTGGGAAACACAGTTGGTTGCCCTGGGCGCTGCGTTGACCGGCGCGTGGCTGCTGGGTTGGGCGGAAACGCATCTGGAACGTTTACAGGAAGCCTTGATCGGGATTGTCTTCGTGCTGGCGGCCACTGGCGGTTTGCTGTTGCTGGCGGATAACCCGCATGGCGGCGAACACCTGCGCGAATTGCTCAGTGGGCAAATCCTGTGGGTGAACTGGCCGGATTTGCTGCCGCTGGCTTTGCTGGCCGTGGCTTACTGGCTGCTGGTCTGGCTGCGTCCGACGTGGTTGGCGCGTTGGGTGTTTGCCAGTCTGGTGATCCCGGCGTTTGCAGTGTGGAAGGAACAGCCGTTTTACCTGACGCATGCCTTGTTGCTGGGTTTGCTGGGGTATACCGCCGGGATTCTGGTGTCGGCCTGGGTGGATTTGCCAACCGGGGCGAGCATTGTGTGGTTCCTGGCGCTGGCAGGGCTGGGCTACCGTTGGGTACGGTAGATATCGACTCCTCGCTGGAGACCGCTGCTTCAATAGGGGCATTGGCGTTGCTTACGGCCAAAGGAATAAATTGATCCAAACGGCTTGGGGGAGGCGCATCTTTACGATAAGTTAAAAACTAGGATGATGTAATACAAATATTCAATTTTAAAGATTATAAGCTTGTTTATAACATGGGTTTAACATGGGTTTCAAGGCGGATGCCTGCATTGTATACCCATAAATGAGGAGACACTGATGAGCACTGAAGGAAAATGTCCGGTTATGCACGGTGGTAATACCGCAACCGGAAGTTCTGTCATGGAATGGTGGCCGAATGCGTTGAACCTCGACATCCTGCACCAGCATGACACCAAGACCAATCCGCTGGGGAAGGGCTTCAGCTACCGGGAAGCGCTGAAAACGCTGGATATTGCCGCGCTGAAAAAAGACCTGCATGCCCTGATGACCAACAGCCAGGAGTGGTGGCCTGCCGACTGGGGGCACTATGGTGGTTTGATGATCCGCATGTCCTGGCATGCGGCTGGCACTTACCGTATCGCCGATGGCCGGGGCGGGGCGGGTACTGGCAACCAGCGTTTCGCACCGCTGAATTCCTGGCCGGATAACGTCAGCCTCGACAAGGCGCGGCGCTTGCTGTGGCCGGTCAAGAAAAAATACGGCAATGCGGTCAGTTGGGCGGACTTGATTGCCTACGCAGGCACCATCGCCTATGAATCCATGGGCTTGAAAACCTACGGCTTCGCCTTTGGCCGTGAAGACATCTGGCACCCGGAAAAAGACATTTATTGGGGCGCGGAGAAGGAGTGGCTGGCTCCCAGCGATGAGCGTTACGGGAACCTTGAAGACCCAACGACCATGGAAAACCCGCTCGCCGCTGTGCAGATGGGGCTGATCTACGTCAACCCGGAAGGCGTCAACGGCAAGCCCGACCCCATGAAAACGGCTGCGCAGGTGCGGGAAACCTTCGCCCGCATGGCGATGGACGATGAGGAAACCGTCGCCCTGACCGCAGGCGGCCACACGGTCGGCAAGACCCACGGCAATGGCGACGCAGGCAAGCTCGGCGCCAATCCCGAAGCGGCAGGCGTCGAAATGCAAGGCTTAGGCTGGGAAAACCCGACCCAGAATGGGCTGGCGAGCGGTGCCATCACCTCCGGCCTGGAAGGCGCGTGGACAACCCACCCAACCCAGTTCGACATGGGTTTCTTCGACATGCTGTTCGGCCACGAATGGGAATTGCGCAAAAGTCCGGCGGGCGCTTGGCAATGGGAGCCGGTTGACATCAAGGAAGAGGACAAACCGCTGGATGCCAGTGATGCCTCCATGCGCCACAACCCGATGATGACCGATGCTGACATGGCGATGAAAGTTGACCCGGCTTACAACGCCATCTGCCAGAAATTCATGGCTGACCCGGCGTACTTCAAGGAAACCTTCGCCCGCGCCTGGTTCAAGCTGACCCACCGCGATATGGGGCCTAAAGCGCGTTATTTTGGCCCGGATGTGCCCGCAGAAGACCTGATCTGGCAAGACCCGGTTGCAGCAGGCAGCAAGGCTTACAATGTGGATGCCGCCAAAGCCAAAATCGCCGCCAGCGGTTTGGGCATCAGCGAAATGGTCAGCACCGCCTGGGATAGCGCCCGCACTTTCCGGGGTTCCGACATGCGGGGCGGCGCCAATGGCGCGCGTATCCGTCTGGCTCCACAGAAAGACTGGGAAGGCAACGAGCCTGCGCGTCTGGCCAAAGTGCTGGGCGTGTTGGAAGGCATTGCCAATGACCTGGGCGCCAGTGTCGCCGACATGATCGTGCTGGCGGGCAATATCGGTGTTGAGCAAGCCGCCAAAGCCGCTGGTTTCGACGTGACAGTCCCGTTTGCGCCAGGGCGCGGCGATGCCACTGCCGCCCAGACGGATGCGGAATCCTTTAACCCCTTGGAGCCGCTCCATGACGGTTACCGTAACTGGTTGAAGAAAGACTACGTGGTCACGCCGGAAGAAATGATGCTCGACCGTACCCAGTTGATGGGGCTGACAGCACCGGAAATGACCGTGCTGGTGGGCGGTATGCGGGTGTTGGGGACTAACCACGGCGGCACGGCGCATGGCGTCTTTACGGACCGGGTGGGCGCGTTGACGAACGATTTCTTCGTCAACCTGACCGACATGGCCAATGAATGGAAACCAGCGGGCAAGAACCTTTACGAGATTCGTGACCGCAAAACCGGCGCGGTGAAATGGACGGCGACCCGCATTGACCTGGTGTTTGGTTCCAATTCCATTCTGCGCGCTTATGCGGAAGTCTATGCACAGGACGATAGCCAGGAAAAATTCGTCAATGACTTCGTGGCTGCCTGGAGCAAAGTGATGGACGCAGACCGTTTTGATATTGCCTAAGCGGTAAAGCAATGGGCCTGGCTGGCAACGTGTTTGTAGCTAGGCCCGTTTTTATCTATTAAATATATTTTTCTAGAAAAAATTAATTAAATTCATAATAAAAAAAGACCATTATATTTTTTAAATCTTACATAAAATATTGAATAAAAAATATTCATTCCTCATAAGATTAGTTGTATGAAATGATTTACATTACAATTTAATGGAGCGCCATGTGGTTGTTTAATAGCTGCAATTTATTGACCATCTGGCTATAAATTAACAAGCCCGTAGCCATTTAAATATTTGTGGAAAAAACATTAATATCATTACTTGATTATTATCTGCTCTTGGCTATGCTTATTACGTCCTCATGTGAGGATGAGTGTGTAACCCTGTAATACGACAGTTTTTTCTAAGGTAACGCAGGTTATTGGCATCACTATCAGCGAGGATAGCGAGGCGTTGTATTGTCAATAATCCGTGAAACGCGGAGATTCTTCTGCGCATGCAGGGGGTAGATTGATTATTCGGAGTATTTAAACTATGAAAAAGATTGCAGCAATTTCCGCATTGCTGGTGTTTGGCAGTGCTTCAGCATTTGCCACTGGTAGTGACATCGATATGCATGTTCATGATGTTGAAATTTTCCAAGCTCAGGATGGGGCTGATTTGACCCAACGCGCTGTCATTTCACATGTAAATGACCAGTTCGTAGGCCAGGCGAAAATCTATGTTCACAATTCAAAGATTTATCAGAAGCAAAAGGGACAAAATGGAACCCAGTCCGCAACCATTGCGACCATTTGTGACTGTGATACTACCAGGCCTTGATTTTGAGTAATAGGTAGGGTTATCTCCGCCTTTTAATCAAGGCGGGGATATTTTGGAGTTAGTTTGAATAGCAGGCCATAGCATGAGTCGTTTTAACGTGTGTTTTGCATTGATTTCCGCCCTGGCTTTTATTGCCACCGATGCGGCAGCCTTACCTGATAGCAGCACCCCCCCTGACATGGTGAATATGTCCGCCAAATACGCCAAGGCACGGGCCAAGCTGAGGGCTTACCAAGTGGATTTCAGGAATACGGGGACAGATGTCGATCCTTTTGCGGTAGGGACTTTGGATACTGCCGGTTGTGACGTGAATGTCGGCAATGTGGTTCTGGATGGTTCTGGCCCTGCGCCGAATGATGTTATTGTTTTTGTGCAAGGTGACATCTTGCAATCCAACAACTGTCGGTAGCAGCGGTTTGCTGCAACTATCCGTTAGTCTTTTCCTTGAGGCTGGGAAGCAGGCTCCTTTAGTAAAAATAAAATAATGCTTATAGGAACGAAGGGGTTATATGAGAGAGATACGTGCGCCATTTTTGGTGGCGATGGTTTTTATGATGTTGGGTGGGTGTGTCAGCCTCGATTCAAAACTGGAAAGTGAGTTTAGGGAAATTAAAAAGGGCCCGAGTGGCGCCCCTTACAAGAGCATCACCAGTTTTTCCGATTCTTTACGCTGTATGGATGACCTCATGTACGCACAGAACATCAGGGATATTCCTGTCATGGTTGAGGATGTGGAGGATAAAACGGAAGCGGTAAAGATGGGTGTCAGGGATATGCTGGTGTCCGCCATTTCAGAAATGACGTATAAGAGCCATGCAGTTAAACTGATCCTTTATGGCAAGGATACCGGCAACCTTATTTCCTTTTTGAAAGCAGCCAATAACAATACCGCTTATGGACAGATGCCGCTTTATGACATTGAAGGCTCTATCAGCCAGTTTGACAAAGGCATCGTCAGCACCGATGCGAGTGTTGGATTGTTCGCGCGCCGTGATGGTGGCATGGGCGCCTCAAGGGGCTCTTCCTTGAGCGTGGTGGCGCTGGATTTAAATGTATTGCATACCAGGGACATGAGTGTGGTTCCGGGCGTTTCGTCCAAAAACTCAGTGGCCATCTTCCAGAAAGGCGACTCGCTGGATGCAGATGCAAGCATTAACAAATTTGGGGTTTATTTCGATATAAACCTGAACCGGAGTGAAGGCCAGGCTCAGGCAGTACGCTCTTTGGTAGAGCTTGCCGCTGTTGAAATCATAGGCAAACTCGTTCATGTGCCTTATGAGCAATGCTTAAAGGATTGATATTGGCCTGGCGGTTGGGAGTAAATGTGTGGGCGGCACCAGACCAGTGTCCGGGTTTTATTTCAACGGCAGATAAATGGCCGTTTCCAGCTCATGTTCCGGCGTATCCGGCGGCAATTTCAGGTATTGGAAAAACAGTGGGAAGTCACGTAACTCCTCGCCGCTTTCCGGCAACCATTCCCGGTAGAGCGGGTAAATGCTGTCAGCAATGCGGTCAAGGGAGCCGTGATGCAGCACTGTCGCGCAGCGGCCTGCCGGTATCTGCTTGGTGATGACGCCTTGCGGATTTTCCGGCACGGGGGCGTCGACCTCTCCACAAATATCAAAGCGGAACTCATCCGCTGGGGTTGTGTCCGGGTCGCTATAGGCAATGCCAAAGCTGCGTTTGCTGGCAATCGGGGAAAGCCCGCTTGCCTTGCGCCAGTCAATAAAGGTTTTGACGGATTCGTTGACATGTCCTGGGTCGCCGTGATGTTCCAGCGCGCCCACCAGGGTTGCGGCAAAATCCACAATCGTCACTTTCATGGTTGTATTCCTTGGTCGTTTGGGTCGTTGCAGGCGCTCGTTCCACGGTCGCCATGCAGGTTGTTGACGGAATAAGGAGGGCGTTTGTCCAAAGCTTTTCTTGAACGCACGGGAGAAGGATTCGGGGTTTTCAAACCCGGCCTCCAGCGCAATGTCGATAATGCGCCGCTGTTCATGGAAAACCAGTTGGTTGGCCGCACGCTGCAAGCGCAGGTGCTGGATATAGCGCGTCACGCTCAGGCCGACGTAGCCGGAAAACTGCCGCTGGAAATGGAAGCGGGAAAAGTTCGCCAGACTGCTCAACTCGTCCACGGATAATGGTTCATCCAGATGCCGGTCAATGTGATCGAACACCTGTTCGAAACGTTCTGCGTAGCGTTGGCCTGCTTTGGTGGTCATGCTTAATCTCCTTACGGGTACGCACTTTACCCAAGCCGGGGATGTTTAGCCTGACCGAACGTGCTGTTTGATTTCCTCCCACAAGTCTTCGCATAACCCTGCCCGGTAGACCGCCTGCGTAAACGCTTCGTGCTCGCTTTGGTACATGCGCAGCTTGTCCGGGCGGTTATTGGCCAGACAGGCATGCAGGTTGGCCAGCCGGTCAGCGGCTTTGACAACCAGCGCCAGTTCAAGCTCGCCGGAAACCGTCGCCATGCGCGCATAGGTTTTTTGCTTGCGTTCCTGGCGGTTGTGGCCGGGTTGGTCGGTCAGGATGGAGACGGCCTGGGCAATGAATGGGGTGAACAGCGCTGCAACGTCCTGTGTCGTGACGGGCGTGTCTTCGACGACATCGTGCAGGTAGCCAATCACCTGGGCAGTTTCCCCATACGGCTCCAGAATGGAGGCGACGGCGTCAAGATGGCAAACGTAAGGCTGGTCGCCGTATTGTTGTTTGCCATGATGTTGGATGGCGAATGCGCGGGCTTTTTCTAACATGGGTTCCCCTTGGCAGCTTTCTTTGGGGTGGGTTTTATCTGTTTCTCCATAATGGGATGTTCGTTACTGTTGACACTGTGTTGAATAATTGTTCCATAGTTGATTTGCGAGCTTCTCGATTAAATCAATGTCTTCAACGCTTTCCCCCAAATAGTCAATCGTTTCATTTCCATTGGATGCCCCCCATATTGCGCCAGCCATTGCGCCTATGGTGTCTGCATCACCACCTAGGTTAAAAATTTCGTCCAGCATCGCTTCGAATTTTAGCTCCCGGTATTTTAATCCAAAATAGACTGCGGTTATGCACGACTCAGTAGCCAGCATGCCATTCCCTAAACTACGCTTAATGTTTTGTATGGGCATATCTTGCTTGTCCAAGAATTCCATACATTTATTTAGCTTGTCTTTAAACACTTCAGCTTCACAGTTTGAACCAATCGATTTTAGGATTTCTATATTTGGCACGCCGTGCAGCGCAAATTGGGTCGTAGTTGCGATTATTTCCGCACCCTCAATAGCAAGGGGGTGTGCATGTGTAATTTCTGATGCTTTGCGCACAAACTCCTTGATGGAGCTTGGTTTTGAATGGCACCAAAGCGCTATGATTGGCGACCTCATGGCTGCGCCATTGCCCATGGAACCCTCTTTATATTGTTTGCGGTTGATGTCTTGCCAGTTTTTTCCTTGCCTTATCCCTTTCAATAGGGAAGCCGTTGCCGGGCCATAACCACGAGACCATGTATAATGTTTTGCAAATTCTTGGGCAAGGTGATCTTGGTTGAGTGCGTTGTTTTCGAGAAGTGATACCGCCACGTCCATTGACATTTGGGTGTCATCGGTAAATCGTTTTTTGCCATGCTTTGTATGCCCGAATAAGCGCCACAATGACCGTTCGATGATTCCACCCTCATAACTAGCGCCATAGGCATCCCCAATCGCCAGACCTTTAAGGCATCCAACAAAATGATGTTCGCTACTCGACAAGCTCTGATCCAGGTATTTCCTCCAGAATTTCATCGCAATGATTGGCTATGTCCTGTCCTGCCAGCCACTGATAGTGTTCAATACCCAATAATTCAGCGAATGTGTAAGCAGGTTTGGTTTCAAATATTTCATCCAGATCGGTTAGGGAAAATAACTTCACTAGCTTTTCTTTATCCTCTGGCCGTAATAAAAGTTTGGAGAATGCTTCTATATCTAATGCTTCGCTTTCGATATATAATTCAGGATCCCATGCACAGACGAAACTACTGATTGATGTTCCGTTGGAAAATAGGTTCGCCGTCCAGAGATGATCCGCAGCATACGTATAGTGCAGCACCATGCCATTAAAATTTGAAGCTACATTTTTTATGTGTGAAGCTAATTCACCTTCAGGCAAAACGGTTACCCAGCCATTCGTTTCTTCAAATACAATCCCCCTGACACCTAAATGTTTGATCAATGCTTTTCCTTCATCCTTGTTGTTTGTCCTTAGGTGATAACTTTCACTAAATTCGCTCATTGGTTTCTTCCCGTTTTATTGGTTGATAAGTTGGTTTTTTCGTCCTCATTTTCCATTGAGTCCCAGAATTCACTGTCTATTTTTTTGATTTGAATGGTTTCGTCAATTTGCAGGCCGACGCCATAATCATAAATGTAGGTCGCCAGTTGTTGGCCATCGATGAGGATGATGGTTGTAGAGCCATTTAGGCTTCCTGCATAGGTGATGGCCCCTTGTGAAAATGAAGATGTGGTGATAAAGACGCCCTTGTTTGATTGTGCAACCGCCAATGCGCCAACAAATTTCTGAATTTCTTCCCTGCCAACATTATTGGATTGGGCATAGCGCTTGGCCTGAATATGTATCCGCCCTAATCCCAGCACATCTTCCTTGATGATGCCATCAATCCCGCCATCATTGGTGTATGGGGTAACGGTGCCCGATTGCTTTATTTCACCGCCATAGCCCATCCGTTGCAGGAGCAATACAACCAGCTTTTCGAATTCGCGCGGTGTTTTGCTAAGGATTATGTCGATGATTTCCTGGCATCTGGATTCCCGGATTTTTTTGGCGGATAAATAAAGTTCTTCTTGTGGGGTAAGGCCTTCGTGATTGAATGGCTGTTGCAGTTCTTTCACCGGCTTATGCTTTTGTTTCCTGGCGACCTCAGCCGCAATAAATTCGTTGATGGTTTGCGGAACCGCCAGTTTCTCGCAACCTAGCGGGCTAATTTCATAAACACCGCGTCTGGGCTTGTTTAACAGCCCTGCCATGTTCATATAGCTTAGGGCCCAGCTAATTCGGTCATAGAAGATTTTGGCATTACCCGACTCGTATTCTTCGTGCAGTTCCTCTTCGGTCAGGCCAAAGTGCTCTGCCAACGGCGTTTCAAACTCTTTCAGTTTTAGTTGGCCGTGTTCGGACAACAATGACAGGGCGGGAACCCGTATCTCGTCATGCTTGGGAATTGTCACGGGCTATCCTTTGGTTGGCGGCATTTGAGGTGACATTACTGGAACGCCGCTGGCGGGCGTCCAGTTGTGTGAAATTGCCTGTATTGCCCATGAAAGCCCCCTGAATGCCTTTAAGTGGTGTAAGAATAATTTATCATTATGTTGAAGTGTTGACCAGCAACAGCTTCATTGGGCGGCGGACAGCTGTTCCAGCAGCATCCGGGTGAACTGCTGTTCACTGCGGGAACCGTCACCGGGGGTGGTGAGGAAGGCTTCCACGCCCAGGTAGCGAAACGCGGGGTTGCGCCACAGCTTGGCCGGGATCACGGTTTCCGCCACCGGGGTGCTGGCCGAAGCTTGCTCGCCCGGCTGCAACATCCGCACTGCGCGCAGCGGAACCTGCGGGGCCTGTTGCTGCCACTGCGCCAGCAGCCCGTTGAGGCTGGCCGGTTCGCGGCAGAACAGGTCAATGCAGAACGCCTGCTCATTCACGCCGGTATGCAAATCCACCAACAGCGGATAATGCCCGGACACATACGGCAACAGCTGTCGGTACAGCGCGCGGTGCAGGGTGTCGAAGTGAAAGCGCTGGTCGGGGCGTGGCCGTATCCCCGACAGGCCGTCGGGGATCACCAGCACATCAAACAAGGCACGATCCAGCCCGCTGGCGACGGCTTCACCGAAAGCGCGTTCCTCGCGGTGAATGCCGACCACCAGCAGCGCCTTAGCCTGCATCCACCCACTCATAGATTTCCACGCTGTGCGGGGCGCACTTGTGGCAGCCGCCGCCGCAGGCTGAACCGGCGGGCAGGCGGCGCACCCGCCCCTTGCGTTCCAACGTCGCCAGCATGGCCTGGAGCGCATCCGGCGCGGCGGCCAGCGCGAAGGACATGTCCTGCACGCTGGCGCGTTTGCGTTCACGCAGGTAAGCGGTGACTTTGGACAGGATCATGGCAAAAACCTCCGGTCATGCGTTGTGTGGGGCGGGCAAGGGCAGGTCAGCGTCGCGCCGCCCCAGCCAGTGCAGGATCAGGAACGCCGTCACCATGCAGGCCAGCACAATGCCGATCCACATGCCGGAACTGGCGGGGTGGTGCGCAAAGCTGGCGCCCTGGTAATACAAAGTGGCCAGCCCATAGCCCAGCCCGGTCGTCCACCAGACCACGAACAGCGTCCAGCGCAGGCCGGATTCCTGATAGACCGCAGCGGTGGCGGCGGTGCAGGGGAAATACAGCAGGATGAACAGCAGGTAGGCGAATGCGCCCGCCGCGCCGTCAAAGCGCGCCGCCATGGCACCGAAGGTGCTGGCTGCCACATCCTGTTCCTGCGCGACCTGCTCCGCACTGACATCGCCGACATTGACGCCCAGCGGGTCAGCCCAGCTTCCCAGCGCCGCCGCCAGGTTGGTGGGGATGGTGGCGAACGCCTCGCCCAGTTTGGTGCCCAGGCTGAAAGGCTCCTCTTGCGCTGCGGCACCTGCGGCCGCCGCATCCTGTTCCGCCAGGGCGGTATAGGCCGCGTTCAGCGTGCCGACCACAGCTTCCTTCGCCAACACCCCGGTGAAAATGCCGACGGCGGCGGGCCAGTTGTCTTCATGCAAGCCCATTGGCGAGAACGCCGGGGCGAGGGTGCGGCCCACTTCCGCCAACACCGACTTGTCGCTGTCCTCATGGCCGAAACTGCCGTCCGTGCCCAGCGCATTGAGGAAATTCAGCACCAGCACCATCGGCACAATAATGCGCCCGGCCTTGACGACAAAGCTTTTCAGGCGCGACCAAGTATGCGTCAACACGCCCTTGAGGGTTGGCAGGTGGTAAGGCGGCAGCTCCATGATGAACGGGGTGGCTTCGCCCTTGAGGATGGAATGTTTCAGCACCAGCCCGGTCAGCACGGCCACAGCGATGCCGATCAGGTACAGGCCGAACACGACATTCTGCGCGCCATGCGGGAAAAAGGCGGCGGCGAACAGCACATACACCGGCAAGCGCGCGCCGCAGGACATGAACGGCGCCATGGCGATGGTCATCAGCCGGTCGCGGCGGTGTTCCAGCGTGCGGGTGGCCATGATCGCGGGCACGTTGCAGCCGAAGCCGACAATCAGCGGCACGAAGGATTTGCCCGGCAGGCCGACCCAGCGCATGAAGCGATCCATGACAAACGCCGCCCGTGCCATGTAGCCGGAATCTTCCAGCGCGGACAGGAACAGGTACAGGAAGCCGATGACGGGGATGAAGGTGGCGACCACTTGGAGGCCGCCGCCAACGCCTTTGGCCAGCAGCACCGTCAGCCAGTCAGGGGAGCCTAGCGCGCCCAGCACCTCGGCGAAGGCGTCGACGAAAATGGCGCCCGCGCCAATGTCGAAGAAATCGATGAAGGCACCGCCGATGTTGATGGTGAACATGAACATCAGGTACATCATGAACAGGAAGATCGGGATGCCGACAATGCGGTTCAGCACCACCCGGTCGATGCGGTCGGTGAGGTCGCGGCTGGCTTGCCCGGTCATGCTGACGGCGGCGTTGGCGACGCGGTTGGCAAGGTTGTAGCGCGCATCCGCCACCATGATGTCGATGTCTTCGCCCAGTTCTGCGGTGTGTTGGGCGGCTACGGCGCTGAGTTCCGCGCCTGCCGCCTGTTTCGCCAGGTCGTCGCCTTCCAACAGGCGGATGGCCAGCCAGCGTGGGGAGACGCCGCCGTGGCGAGTGTCCCGGCCAGTTGTTCGACCGCCTGTTCCAGCAGGTCGTCATAGCTGACCCGGACGCTGGGCCGTGGCTGCTGGACAACGGCTTCTTGGATGGCCTGTTTCAGCGCATCCACCCCTGCGCCTTCAGACGCGACCACCGGGATGACGGGGCAACCCAGTTGCTGCGCGAGGGCAGCGGCGTCCACCTGCATGCCTTTGGTTGCCGCCACGTCCACCATGTTCAGCACCACCAGCAACGGCACACGCATTTCGGCCAGCTGGCTGGTGAGGTACAGGTTGCGTTCGAGGTTGGAGGCGTCGACGATATTGATGATCAGGTCGGCTTCATTGGCGTGGACGTAATCGCGGGCGACTTTTTCATCCAGCGACACTTCGCGGTCAACCACGTCCAACGAGTAGGTGCCGGGCAGGTCGACCACTTCAAAGCGGGTGTCATGCAGCCGGTATTCGCCAGTTTTGCGTTCGACGGTGACGCCCGGCCAGTTGCCGACCCGCTGCTTGGAGCCGGTCAGGGCATTGAACAGGGTGGTTTTGCCGCAGTTGGGGTTGCCGACCAGCCCGATGGTGTAGTGTGTTTTCATGGCAGTTTCTCCAGGGACAGCGCCGCCGCCTCATCCTTGCGCACCGACAGGGAAAAGCCGCGCACGCGGATTTCCACCGGGTCACCCATCGGGGCGACGCGGGTGACATGGATTTCTGCGCCGGGGGTCAGCCCCATCGCCAGCAGTTTACGGCGGTAAGCGCCGCCGCCCTCCAGAAAGCCTTTGATCCGGGCGTGGTCGCCTACCTGTAATTCCTTGAGCGTCATTGGGTTTCTCCATTGTAAAGTGACGGTCGTGGCCTCATTCCACGACTTCGACCATGATCTTGTGCGCCATGCCGCCGCCCAGTGCAAAGCGGGTTTCGCCGCGTGACACCACCAGCCCGCCGCCTTGCCGTTGGCGGATGGTGATTTCACTGCCGATATTCAGGCCCATTTCGGTCACGCGCTTGTCCAGCATCGCGCCGCCCCGCAAGGCCACTATCCTGACGGTGGTCCCTTCTGCCGCCATTCCCAGCGGGAAACTGCCTTGTCCAGCCATATGTGCTTGTCATCCTGTCCCTATAAAAGTTTGCCTATCAGGTGGCTGGCAGTGCGTTGCGCCAGCGCGCCCACCAATGCTTTGCCAAACAGCCCGGTGACTTTTTCCGCCGGATCTGCGGCTGTTTGGCGATGTGTGCGGATATTGGCGGAAGGGCGGATGCATCCGGCAATCTCCAGCGTGTTGATCAGGTCGTCCTGACCCAACCGTTGCGGGTCGTAGTGCACGGTCAGGCTGCCTGCGTGCTTGTTGTAGCGCACCTGCTCAACACCGGGCGTTGCCTCCAGCGCGATGACGGCGCGGCGGGCGACTGCGCCGTGGCAGTTGAAATGGCGGCCTTTCAGGCGCAGCCGTCCTGGGGTGTGGTGCATATAGTCAATGGCGCTCGTCATGATGGGGTTCCTCGTTTAATGGCTTGCCAAATGATTATTACTATCATCTAAGAAGGATAAAAACCATATCCCATCAAACAATTTGCGCCTGTCAGCGCCGTTTTGATTGGCTGTTGTCCGCCAGCCCATTGATGTCGACCCCAACCAGCGCCCGCAACAACACGCCGATGGTGGTTCCGTTGTGCAGCACTGCGCTCATGACCGGCGACAGTTTGCCCAGCACGGCTCCCGCCAAGACGGCGGTGTTCACGCCGACTGCCATGTGGAAGTTGCTGCGGATCAGTTGCATGGTGCGTCCGGCCAATTCGCGGGCGTCGGCCACCGCCGCCAGCCGGTCATCCATCAGCACGATGCTGGCGGTGGCGCGGGCGATGTCGGCCCCGCGCGGCATGGCGATGCCGACTTCCGCCACCGACAGGGCTGGGCCGTCATTGACGCCATCGCCGACGAAAGCGACTTTGCGGCCTTGCGCCTGCAACTGCTGGATAATGGCGGCTTTTTCTTCCGGGGCGACTTCGGCGTACACCGCATCCAGCCCCAGTTCGTCCGCCAGGGCTTCAGCCTTGCTGCGCTTGTCGCCGGTGATCATCACCGCCTGGGTGATGCCAAGGCTGCGCAAGCGTTGGATGGCGTATACGGCGTCGGCACGCAAGGTGTCCCGCAAGGCGACAATGCCGATGGGGCTGGCGGCGGAATGTGCTTGCGCCGCAGCGCCTACGTACAGCAGGGTTTTGCCTTCCTCCTGTAATCGCCCAATGGCCGGTTCGTGCTGGGTGAAGAGGATATTGTGGTGCTCTTCCAGGAAATGGCGGCTGCCGATCACCACGCGCTTGCCGTCCACTGCGGTCGACAGGCCATGCGCCACCAGATAGTCCACTTCGCCGTGGGTAATGTGCTGAAGGTCGCGTTCCCTGGCGGCGTCCACCACCGCCTGTGCCAATGGGTGGCTGGCGTGCTCCTCGATGGAGGCCACCAGCGCCAGCAGGGCGTTTTCATCCAGGTGGGATTCATCCAGCGCCATGATGTCGGTGACGGCCAGCTCGCTGTGGGTCAGGGTGCCGGTTTTGTCGAAGACGATGGTGTCCACTTCCGCCAACCGTTCAATGGCGCTGCCGCCGCGCATCAGGATGCCGTGGGTGGCGGCGCGGTACATGCCGGATTTGAACGCCATCGGCGTGCCCAGCTTGAGGGCGCAGGAATAATCCACCAGGAACACCGATTGCAGCCGCGTCAGGTCGCGGGTGAAGGCGTACACCAGCCCGCCGGTGATCAGGGTGAACCAGACGCGCTTGTCGGCGAGTTCATCCGCCATCCGCTGGGTGTCGGAACGGTTGGCCAGCGAAGATTGGATGAAACCGGCGACCCTGGCCGTGGTGGTGCCGGAGCCGACCCGCTGGGCTTCGATGCGGATGCGGCCTTCCTCCACCACGCTGCCTGCGACGGCGCGATGGCGCGGCTCCTTGCGCACCGGCAGGTTTTCGCCGGTCACTGCCGCTTGGTTGAGCAGGGCGATGCCTTCCACCACGCGCCCGTCCACCGGCACGGTTTCGCCGACGCCAACGACTACAATTTCACCGACACGGACTTCATCGCCGGGAATTTGCGTCAATTCGCCATTGCGTTCCACCCAGGCCGGAGCCGGTTCCGGCTGCAACAGGCGGCGCAGCAGGCGGTCGGATTTGCGTTCCGTCTGATGTTCGAGGTATTCGCCCAGTGCCAGCAAGAACGTGGTGATGCCAGCGCTATAGGCCTCGCCCTTGAAGCCCGCCAGCCCGACGGCCAGCGCGTCCAGCACCTCCATTTTCACGCCGGAGCGGATGAAGGTGTCCACCCCGTTGAGCAGGATGGGTGCCGCATTGGCCAGGCTCAATGCCCGCCGCTGCGCCGGTGATAGCCAGGGCATCAACGCCAACGATGCGGCGTTGCCGAGCAGCGGGGCGATTTCGGCTGGAGCGGCTTCGGCTGCGCCCGCTTTCCCGGCGGCGGGCTCACTGCGGAAATCCACCAGCCGTTGCAGGATGGCGCTGCGTCCGGCGCGGTGCGGGTCGAAGGTGATGGCGACGCTGCCCGCCTTACGGTTGATGCGCACGTCCCGGATGCCCGGTTGGGCTTCCAGCCAGGATTCCAGCCAGAGCGGATTGAAATCGCGCGCGCTGACAGCGGGTAACCGCACCCGCAGGCGCGCCGGGGTTTCGTGCAGAACAACAGGCTCCATGTGCTTAATCCTTTTTCGCCAAATCCTGTTTGCCCAATCCCAGCGCCTTACCGGCGGCATACGCCAGCGCGGCACCTGCCAGCAAGCCAACCAACCAGCGGTCTAGCTTGCGTGGCGGGCGTGCCGTTAGCGGGAGGGAACGTTTGCCGGGGATGATCATTCGCTGCCAGCTTCGGCGCGGATTTCGGCTTCAGCGTCCTGGAAGCGTTCCTTCAGCTCCTCCACCCCGCCTTGCAGCAGGCTCCACGCCTTGACTGCGCCCTTGATGGCGGCGCGCTGCACGTTTTCGTTGGTCAGCAGGTAAGCCGCCGCCGCGCCGATCAACGCCCCTTTGATAAAGCGTTCATTGAGGAAACTGGGCACAGCCGCCGCCGGTGGCGGGTAATACGGCGCATAAGCCGGATAGCCAAGGTAGGCGGGCGCAGGCGGCGGAAAATAAGCCGCTTGTGGCATTGGCGCATAGGGTTGCTGTTGGCTCATGTTGGGCGGTTGTTGCATGGCGTCCTGCGCCCCTTCTTGCGGTTGGGGCGGATACGCTGGGTTATGATGATCCATGGTCGGGTTCCTTTAGCAATGGGTTATTCGCCTGACTTTTCATCAGACCAGCGGTTGAGGCCGTACAGGACTGCCGTGCCGACGCCGAACATGACCGCCAGCCGCAACAGCCCACGATCTGCGAATGCATGGGAGGCGGCATTGGCGACGCTGGTGGCCGCAGCCGTGGCGGCAGCCGTTGCAATGGCGCTGGAAAGGGCGGTTTTGCCGGTGTCCAGCAGCGCTTCCCGTGGCTGGATTTCATCCTTTTGCATCCGGCGCAGGTTTTTGGCGGCGGCGGCGGAACCACCAATGACGGCACCCGCCATCGCCATGTTGGCCAGTGCGCTGGCGGAGCAGACATGGCTGTCGCCGGTGGTGTGCGGATACGGGGTTGGGTTTTGCGGAGCAGGGTAGTAATTAGTCATGTTCTGGCTCCTCGCTGGCGGCATTGCGCACCCGTTGTTTCACTTTGCTGACGCCTTCCTTGACCTTTTCCACGCTTTCTTCCGCTGCATCGCGGGTTTTGACGGCACCCCGGAACAAGGCGCGTTGCACGCCGCCGTTGGTGAACAGCAGCACCGCCGCCGCACCGACCATGGCTCCTTTCCAGAAATCCTTGTCATCGAAGTCCAGCAGTTTGGTGAGGCTGGCAAGCCCCGGCGTGCCACTGGTCATTTCCTGCACCATCTGGTTCAGGCCGGAAGGCTGGGTGGGCGGTTGTTGTGGGGGGGGATAGGCGGCTTGCTGGCCGTGCATCTGCCCCATGCCGGGGGCGGGGGCGTACTGGGGCGCGGCGTAAGCGTATCCCGGCCAGTAGGGCGGCGGATACGGGTAAGGCGCGGCCTGTGGGGTTGGCTGAGGCGGATAGGGCGCTGGCTGGGCGGCTTGCTGATGGCGGGCGTGGCCTTGCCCTTGCCCTTGGTTGGTTTCCCCGCCGTTGGCCGGGTTTACCATGCCGCCGCTGTCAGCAGAACCCATCCCGGAACCGGGGTTGCCGCCCGGTTCGGGCATTGCTTGTTCATTCATTACTTACTCCTTGTGCATGAAAGTTTCACGCAACAACTGCGCGTGGCTGTCCAGCCAGTCATTCAGCAGGACGCTGGCGTCTTGTGTGTCGCCATGAATCAATGTTTCCCAATCATCAGGGGAAATGTGTCGGGGGTCGTATTCGATAGTGATGGACGCAACCGCCGGATTCGCCCGGACTTGGCGGATGCCCGCCAGTTGGTCAAGCAGGTGCTGGAGCTGGTTGCGGTCAAGCTGTGCGCCGCTGCGCCACAATGCCACGCCCAAACGCAGGCGGATGCGGCCAGGGATATGGTGGATGATGCTGAGGTGTTGGCGCAGGCGCAGCAGGGCGGGGACATCCAAGTTGGGGATGGCGCTCATGGCATGCTTCCAGCCAGCGCAGAGGGTAAGGCTCCCACAGGGAGGCGTGTCGACATTAGAGACAAAGGCTTGCAGCCAACCAATAACATTGCCGTACTCCATAACAGCGGATGTATATCTGGCTGGCTATCCCATAACGGGAATGACTGGCTTGATGGGAATTGACGATAACTTCTACAAAACAGATTGTAGCATAACGGAAATGTTTTCTGGGGGGTTTGGCATTTGTCAATTTTGGGCGCTTTGGTTCGTCGCCACAACGGTGTGGCCTATCAGGTGATGTGCTGCCCCATGCATGCAGGCAAGCCCATGAGGGGCAAGGTTCTAAACAAGATATGGCAATGGGCGGTGTTTCCCTGCAGAATAAGTATTTGCTTAAATACTTTTAAACGATGGGGCAGGTAATGATGCACACAATCAAGGTTTTGACATGGGTATTGGCGATCAGCGCAACGGTGGGTTTGGGGGCGTGTTCAAAAGCACAGGGGCTGGGTGAATCCGCGGGGAACGCCGAAACATCCGTCAAGCAGGGTAGCGTAAGCAATGTCTCCAATACGGAGTTGCAAGAGCTGATGGCCAAAGGGGTGACGTTGGTGGACATTCGTCTGCCAGAAGAATGGCAGCAAACCGGCGTGATAAAAGACAGCAAGCCACTGACGCTGTTTGAGAAAAATGGCTCGGTCGCACCGAATTTCCTCGCTGATTTGCAAAAAATTGCCCCTGCAAACAAGCCGGTGGCGCTGATTTGCCGCACGGGCAACCGTACCCGTGCCGGGTCAGAAATGTTGGCGCAGGCTGGCTATCCCCAGGTCTACAATGTCACGAACGGCATTACAGGGTGGATCAAGGAAGGCAAGCCGGTAGTCCAGCCGTAGGCTCAAATCCCCAAGCTTTCCACAAGGCGTGCGTGTTTGCCCGAATGAAGGTTGTGCATGTTGTTGACTGGGTTTTTTGAAGCCTTAAACTGGTCATGTTGACCTATTGAGGATGCAAGCATGATTACGATGCAATCAAACGAGGTGAAGGCTGGCCTGTCAGAGGTGCTGCGCAAGGTGGAGGCAGGACAGGAGATAGCCATTACCCGGCATGGGATGGTGGTGGCCTATATGGTGCCCGTTAACCGCAGGCGTAGCCGGGCGGCTGAGGCTGTTGCCAAAATACGCCAATTGCGGGCGCTGGCGTTGCAGGAGGGGGAGGATATTGGTGATCTGGTGGCGGAGTGGAAGGCAGAGGGGCGGCGGTGATGTTGGTGCTGGATTGTTCCGTGACCATGGCGTGGCTTTTGCCGGACGAAACAAGCCCGTATGCCAGTGCGGTGCTGGAAAAGCTCAAGGATGGGTATGCCGTTGTTCCTCCCCTGTGGGTACAGGAGGTTGCCAATGTGATGCTGGTGTCGGTGCGGCGGGGCAGGGTCAGTAAGGATAAGGCGCAGGTGTTTGTGGGGTATCTGGAGGCATTGGACATCCGCATCAGTGACAATGCCCCTTGCATGGAGGATCTGGCCTGGTTGGTGGAGTTTGGTGATGAACATGGGCTGTCGGCTTACGACGCCAGTTATTTGCTGCTTGCCATTGAGCAGGATCTGCGGCTGGCTACGCTTGATCGGCGGTTATCGGCAGTTGCTGCCCAGCTCGGGGTGTTGTTCCCGCTGTAAAAATCCTGCGCTTATCTCAATAAGTGTGATCTTATGCGCAAGCATCGAAAGGTTGTCTGCCCTTAATTCACATTTAAGGGCTTTTTAAGGTTAGGGGCGCAAGCTGCATGCATGTTTACCCAATAGGAGAAAAAACATGCATGTCTGCAAACAATGGCTGGTGGTGTTCGCCGCCTGCGCCAGTTTCATCGCCGTTTTGCCCGCCGCTGCCGATACCCCGCAGGAAATCCTCAGCGGTTTTGAGCAGCAGGCAAAGGCGGAATCCGCCAGTTTCCAGGGCTTTGACGCCGCCCGTGGCGAGCTGTTTTTCAACAGCACCCACGGTAACGATTGGAGTTGTGCGACTTGCCACACCCAGAATCCTGCCGCTTCCGGCAAACACGCCAAAACCGACAAGCCGATTGAACCGCTGGCCCCTGCTGCCAATGCCGAGCGTTTCACTGACCCGAAAAAAGTCGCCAAGTGGTTCAAGCGCAATTGCGGTGATGTGCTGGGGCGTGAATGCACGTCGCTGGAAAAGGGCGATGTGCTGACTTACCTGTTAAGCGTCAAGTGAGGGGGGATGGCTATGTTTTCCAGAGCAAAAAAATCCATGGTCATAAGCATTGGCTTGGCGGTGGTCGTATTGTCCGCTTTCACCGCCATGCAGGCGTTCGGTGATGATGATGGGGATGAAGGCCGCCAACATGCCGGATACAGTGAACGGGACGGCGGCCATGAAGGCAATGATGAGCATGCAGGCCATGAAGGTGGGGAAAACCTGCGCTTTAACGCCAGCAACCCAACCTGGCAGGCCGAGTGCAGCGCCTGCCATATCGCCTATCCGCCCGGCTTGCTGCCAGCGGCTTCCTGGCGCGAAATGATGGATACGTTGGGCGACCATTTTGGGTCGGACGCCAGCCTGGATGCGGAGACGGTTGCCAAAATCCTGCCTTTCCTGGAGCAAAACGCCGCGCCGGAACGCAAGGCTGAATCCACAACGGATGGCAAGCCCGTGTTGCGGATCACCGAAACCCGCTGGTTCAAGCGTGAGCATGACGAGGTGTCGCCCGCCACCTGGAAAAATCCGGCGGTGAAAAGCGCGTCCAATTGCATGGCTTGCCACACGGCGGCGGACAAGGGCGATTTCAACGAAGACAATATCCAGATTCCACGTTAAGGGGGGAGCCATGTTACAGAAGGTTTTGGTGTGGGATATGCCGACGCGCGTGTTCCATTGGTCGCTGGCGGCCTCGTTTGCGGGTGCCTATTTGACGGCGGAAAGCGAGCGTTACCGCGACATCCATGTGGCTCTGGGTTACGTGATGTTCGGTTTGCTGCTGTTTCGGCTGGTATGGGGTTTTGCCGGGACAACCTACGCCCGCTTCAGCTCGTTCCTGTATCCCCCCAAGCAGGTGGTGGCGTATGTGCGCTCCCTGTTCAGCCCGCAGCCACAACACTACGTCGGCCATAATCCGGCGGGCGGGGTGGCGGTGTTCCTGCTGCTGGCGCTGGGTGTGCTGGTCGGCGCCAGTGGGCTGGGTTTGTATTGGGAAATTGGCGATGAGGACATTTTCGAGGAATTGCATGAAATCGCCGCCAACCTGATGCTGGCCGTGGTGTTCATACACATTGCCGGGGTCGTGGCCAGCAGCGTGCTGCACAAGGAAAACCTGCCACGTTCGATGGTGACGGGTTACAAGGCAGCCCATGCTGACGAAGGCATTGCCCACCGTTATGCAGCTTTGGGGCTGGGGATGTTGGGGGTGGTTGCCGTGTTCCTGCTGGTTTATCTGAGTGTTTAACCTTTTAATACGGAGAGGATGTTTATGGAAAGTAAAAGTAACACCGTGCGGGTATGGGATCCGCTGGTACGCATTTTTCACTGGTCGCTGGTGGTGTCATTCGCAGTTGCTTACCTTAGCTCGGAAAAAGGGGAGGGCGTGCACGAAATTAGCGGTTATATTGCGTTTGGCCTGATCCTGTTCCGCATCCTGTGGGGGTTCATTGGTTCCCAACATGCCCGTTTCAGTGATTTCATCTATTCACCACAAGCGGTGGTCGGGTATTTGCGCTCCCTGCTAACTACCCACCCCAAGCACTATCTGGGGCATAACCCAGCAGGTGGCTGGATGGTGGTATTGTTGTTGCTGGGCGTATTGGCAACAGGGTTTACGGGCATCAAACTGCTGGCGGTGGAGGAAGGGCGTGGGCCACTGGCACAGGTGGAAGTGCCTGCATTGGTTTCCCCTGCTTATGCCGACCGTGATGAAGACGAGGGGGGTGAAGGCAATGCACAAGGTGAAGGGGGGGCGGGCGAAGAGTTTTGGGAAGAAGCCCATGAAGTTGCCGCCAACCTGACCTTGTTGCTGGTGTTCCTGCATGTGCTGGGTGTGGTGGTCAGTAGCCGTTTGCACCGTGAAAATCTGGTGCGGGCAATGGTGACCGGCAATAAAAATCTGGCTGAAAAAGATTCAGCATGAACCAGTCCGAACTTTTGCTCATGTTGATCCCGGCGCTGGTGGCGCTGGCGGGCGGGGTGCTGGCAATGTACTGGCATCCCGGCCACCAGACCCGCAGCCTGATCCAGCACTTCGCCGCCGGGGTGGTGCTGGCGGCGCTGGCGGTGGAACTGTTGCCGGAAATCGGGCGCGAACATGCCCCCGGCTATGTCCTGATCGGCGCATTCGCCCTCGGCAGCCTGTTCATGTACGCCATGAAACTGTGGACGACGCATCTGGAAGAGGCCGGGGAGCCGACCAAAAGCGGATTGGACTGGGGCTTGTTGGTGGCGACCTTTATCGACATTGCAGTGGATGGTTTCATTATCGGCGCAGGTTTTGCCGCAGGCGGGGAAACCGGGCCGATACTGGCGCTGGGGTTGTCGGTGGAACTGCTGTTCCTGGGGCTGGCGCTGACTTCCGAAGCCACCAGAGGCTGGCGTATTGTGGTGATCGCCGGGCTGCTGGGCGTCACCGTGCTGGTATGCGCCGTGCTGGGTGTGTTCCTGCTGTCCGGCGCGTCGAATACGGTGATTGCGGCGGCGTTGGCCTTCAGTGCGGCGGCTTTGCTGTACTTGGTGACGGAAGAATTGCTGATCGAAGCGCATGCGGTCGAGGAAAAACCTGTCGCCACCTTGGTGCTGTTCGGTGGTTTTTTGGTGTTCTGGAGCATTCAGTTGCTGGGAGTTTGAAGGCGTGCGGATACTGGTGGTCGAAGATGACGCCTTGCTGGGCGATGCGGTTCAGGCCGGGCTGAAACAGTCCGGCCATGCGGTTGACTGGGTGCGTGACGGGATGCAGGCCGACCATGCGCTGGCGACGGAAGCATATTCCGCCGTGGTGCTGGATTTGGGGCTGCCGCGCCTGTCCGGGCTGGAAGTCCTCAGCCGGTTGCGCCGCCGCCAGTCCGCCTTGCCGGTGCTGGTGCTGACGGCGCGGGATACGGTGGAAGACCGCATCCTGGGGCTGGACCAAGGGGCGGACGATTACCTGGTCAAACCGTTTGATATGGGCGAACTGAACGCCCGCCTGCGCGCGTTGGTCCGCCGCTCCGGTGGTTTTGCCAATCCGGTGTTGCGGGCAGGCGGGGTGGAGCTGGACCCCGCAGGCCATCGCGTCATGTATCAGCAGGAAACCGTGGAGCTGGCGGCGCGCGAATTCACCGTGCTGGAGGCGTTGATGCTGAATGTGGGCAAGGTGCTGTCCCGCGCCCAACTGGAAGACAAGCTGTACGCCTGGGGGCAGGAGGTGGAAAGCAATACGGTGGAAGTGCACATCCATCACCTGCGGCGCAAGCTGTACCCGGCGTTGATACAGACCATCCGTGGCGTGGGTTACCTGATCCCCCGCGACCAGGCAGGTGAATGATGTCCTTGCGGCAACGCTTGCTGCTGCTGGTGCTGGGCGTGGTGGCGCTGGTGTGGTGCGGGATGGCGGCGTTCATGTATTTCGAAACCCGCCATGAGCTGGATGAAATGCTGGAACATTATTCCGAGCAGGTCGAGTCCGTGTTCCGGCATCACGGCCATGAGCGGGAGGAAGATGAAGGCCATGGGGTGGAATTGTCGGATGCCCGCCAAGACTTGGCGAAGAAAATCACCCTCCTGGCGCTGTTTCCCTTGCTGTTGGTCTTGCCGGTGCTGGCCGGGTTGCTGTGGTGGGTGGTCGCCGCCGGGTTGCGCCCGCTGGTTAGCCTGACGCAGGCGGTGGCCAGCCGTAGCCCGGACAACCTGGCGCCCTTGACCCTGGCCGCCACGCCGGGTGAAGTTGCCCCCCTGGTCGGGCGGCTTAACCACCTGTTTGGGCGGATTGGCAGGCTGATTGAAAACGAACGCCGCTTCACGGCCGATGCCGCGCATGAATTGCGCACGCCAGTCGCCGCCATCAAGGCGCAATTGCAGGTCGCCAAAGGCGCGCAGGATGCGGGGGAACACCAGCGGGCGCTGGATAACGCCATTCAGGGCTGCAACCGCGCCACCCACCTGATTGCGCAACTGCTGACACTGGCGCGGCTGGAAAGTGTGGACGCTTCCCGCCTGCAAACCTGCGTATTGCCTGTTTTGGCGGCGGAAGTGATGGCTGACATGGCCCCTGCCGCCTTGCAATCCGGTGTGACGCTGGAGTTGTTGGAGGGCGAAAAGCTTGCAATCAGGGGTTTTCCTGCCTTGTTGCAGGTGATGTTGCGCAACCTGCTGGACAATGCGGTGCGTTACACCCAAGCCGGGACGCATGTGCAGGTTGCCATCTTCCGTGAACAGGGCAAGGCCTGCCTGCGGGTCACGGATAATGGCTCCGGCTTGCCAGCGGATGAGCTGGCGAAAATTACCCAACGCTTTTACCGTGCCTTGGGTACGCAAACGGAGGGCAGCGGGCTGGGGCTTTCCATTGTGCAGCGCATTGTTGATATTCACCACGCCCGGTTGTCATTTGAATCTGCCGGTCAGGGGCTGATGGTTCTGGTCAGGTTTCCTGCAAACTGACGGGTATCCGGCAAATGTCATATATCAATCATGTTTTGTTTATATCAATAAAATGTATGATTAAGGGCGATGCAAACGAGCAATGAACCCCAATAAGTTTGCAGGCAATAAAAAATAATCCATGTGAGTTTTCCAATGAAACATATGTCGATTCCGGCAGCATTCGTGTCACTGCTGCTCCCCGCGCTTGCTTCGGCAAATTCCCTAACCCTCAGCCACCCTGGCCGTACCCTCGCCGCCAACTGCTTCCAGTGCCATGGCACGGATGGTTCCGGCCTTGAACATCTGGCGGGCAAAAGCCGTTCCAGCATTGCCAATGAGTTGCTGGAAATGCAGTTCAAACCGGCAGGCAAGCAGATCATGAATGTCCATGCGATGGCTTATACCGATGAAGAAATCGCTTTGATCGCCGATTACTTCTCCAAACAAAAATGACAGGGAGGTTGGGTATGGATCGTAGAAAATTTCTGGCCCATTTTG
The DNA here is from genome assembly GCF_035668035.1 of Candidatus Thiothrix phosphatis. Classification (NCBI taxonomy): domain Bacteria; kingdom Pseudomonadati; phylum Pseudomonadota; class Gammaproteobacteria; order Thiotrichales; family Thiotrichaceae; genus Thiothrix; species Candidatus Thiothrix phosphatis. Next base: position 40,568 of record NZ_JAYMYJ010000112.1, read on the forward strand.
GTGTCGGCGCTTTGGGTATGGTTTTGGCAGGCCCATTATTGGCGGAAGACAAGGGTGGCGGTAATGCCAAATCCAACAGTGGGGCAAGCAGCAGCAAAACCGGCGCAACGGTTGGCTCCCTGATGCCGGGCAATACAGGGGCGAATGGCCGTATTGTGGTTATCGGTGGTGGTATGGCAGGCGCTACAGTCGCCAAATACTTACGCATGTGGGGCGGGACTGGTGTTGATGTGACGTTGGTCGAGCCTAATGCCGCCTATTATTCCAACATTTTCAGTAATATGGTGTTGACGGGGGAACGCACCCTTGGCCAACTGGCATTCCAGTACAGTTCGCTGACCAGCAAATACGGTGTCAAGTGGGTGGCGAAGTCAGTGACAGCGATTGACCCGGTCAGTCAGAGGGTCATGCTGTCTGATGGCAATTCCCTGCCATATGACCGTCTGGTTATCGCACCGGGGGTCGAGTTCGACGCTTTGCCGATGTCTGGCGCGGCGGCTGCGCAGGCAAAGGTGGTCCACGCCTGGAAAGCAGGGCCGCAAACCACATCGTTGCAGGCGCAAATTGCCGCCATGACCAGCAAAGACACGTTCATCCTGACGATTCCGGCAAAACCTTACCGTTGCCCACCAGGGCCGTATGAGCGCGCCTGTGTGGTGGCCGACTACCTCAAGCGGGTGAAAGGTGGCGGCAAGGTGATTGTGCTGGACGCCAACCCGGGCATTCAGGCGGAAGTGAACAATTTCACCAAAGCTTTCACTGACCCCAAATTGCACGGCAACACCATCACCTATGTGCCGAATGCCTCCCTCATCAGCATTGACGCAGACAGGGGGAAGGTAAGCACGACTGCTGGCGCGTTTACCGGCAAGGTCATCAATGCCATTCCGCCTCACAAGGCCGGTAGGGTCATCACGGATTCCGCTACCGGCCTGGCGAATGTTGCTGGCCGCTGGGCTGGGGTGAACATGTTGACTTATGAGTCCACCGCTGTTCCCAACGTGCATGTTATCGGTGATGCTGCGGCCACCTCCCAACCAAAGGCGGGGCATATTGCCAATGCGGAAGCCAAGGTATGCGCCGATGCCATTATCCATTTGCTGCGCGGAGAAGCAGTGAACCCGGCACCGATCACCAACTCAGCCTGCTTTACCCCGATCACCAGAGGGACGGCCTCATGGCTATCCGTGGTGTACCGCTATGACCCGGCATCAGCCAGCATGTTGCCAACCGGCAACGGTGTTACTGAATCCGCTGGCATCAGTTCAGACAACTACGAGCAGATGCTGAAATGGTTCAGCAACCTGATGTCGGATACGTTCTCCTGATCCCTTCTCCGGGGGAAGGGCGGCAGATGCCGCTTTTCCCCTTCCCTGAGTTTGCTGGCGTCCGGAGGGGAACGTCCGGTAGCCTCATGAATGATGGTATTCTGCCGAGCGCTTTGGTGGTTGCTTGCCTGACGTATGAATGCATATCGGCAGGATAATGGAGTGTGAGATACTGTCATTTTATTTTTGATGAAAATATCAGGAAGGCAAGTATGCAATTGGGTTTAAAAGCGCTCATGTTGGGTGGTTTGCTGGCAGCTGGCGCGGCACAGGCCGCTGACAGCATTGATGGGAAGCATTTTGGCGACTGGGGCGGGGCGTGTGACAGCAAACTTTGCTACATCCAGCAGGCGTTAAGCAGCAAGGGGCAATTGTTGATGGCGACGGCTATCGGCTATTTGCCGGGCAAACCGTTTCCGGCGGTGCTGATCCAATTGCCGAAAGGGGCGCAACTCCAGGAAGGCGTGTTGCTGCAAGTCGATAATCACGCTGCCATCAAGTTTGAAGGGAAGTGTGAAAAAGATTCTTGCTTTGCCGGTTTCGCCCTAGACCAGAAAATGCAGCAGCAGTTCCAGCAAGGTTCCAAAGCGGTGGTGAGCTTTATACCCGCGCCGAAACAAAAGCCGGTTTCACTGCCGCTCTCGCTGAAGGGCATTGGCAAGGGCTTGAGTGCTTTGCCTAAGTCCTAAAGTGTCAAGCGGACACTTTCATTTCCAGCAATTCATGCGCGGGTGTGCGCTTACGTTGGAGCATGTCAAACAGTGGTTCCAGCCGTTCATGATCCGGATCGTCCGCCAGCGCCTTGTCAGCGGCGTACAGCGCCTGCCAGGCGAAACGGAACACCAATGGGTTGTCGAAGCCCTGGAGGGCCGCGATCTGGTGCAGATGGGTGTCCGGCGTGATCGCCCGCCCCGGCAGGGATTCATCCAGCACCAACCCCTTGAGCAGGGCGAATAGCGCCGCATACAGCGTGAGGTCTGTGCTGGAGTCAAACGCCTTGAATTCGATCCGCCCGGCTTCGGCGGGGTGGCGTGGGGCTTTGGTCAGGGTCGGGTTGGAGTGGAGCAGATAGGCGCTGTCCGGCGGGAAGGTCAGCACCGCTGGCCGTGGGCCAGTGCGTTTCCAGGTGCGGATCGACAGCCCCGGCCAGATTTCACCCGCATAAAACGGTGAGCTGAAACTGAACGGCGTGATGAACGGGCTGTAATAGGTCAGCTTGCTGGCGGCGTCCACCATGTCAGCACTGTTCATGCCGGGGCGTGACAGGCTCAGGTCAGGCCCGTAGGTCAGCATGGGAATGTGGGCGGTGTCGCGTTCCTCTGGCGATTCGCTGCGTTGCTGCGCCAGTTCGAACGCATTCAACGGCGGATCAGGCGTGAAGCGCGTCTGCTGCGGGTTGAAGCTGACCGGAGCCGGTCGGTAGCCGTAATCGGCGGCGGTTTCCAACAACAGCCGGTAGCTTTCCTGCAATTCGCCCAGCGCGCCCTGGATGCTGTTGTGGATGGTGGTGCGGATTTCGATGCCTTTGGGCACGCAGGTGAGCAATGCGCCATCTGCGCTGAAGCGTTCGTAGCCTTCGATATACCAGCGTTTGCGGCGGATGCCCGCATCGCCCTGGCGCAAATGTTCGGTGTCGGCGGCGTATTCCGGCAGGCGGTCGACGATTTGCTGGAAGTCCTCAAAGCGGGTGTTGGTGAAATCGGCGAACCTGCCGTCAGCGCGATAAAACGCCACTTCGTGTTCAATGCCAAACCGGAATGGGTTCATGCGTTTGTCTCCTGTTTGTCCAGCGAAATCCAGGCGCTCCAACTGTCCGGCGGGCCACGGCGATTGCGCAGCTTGCCGTCAACGATTTCCATGCCACTGTCTTCCGGTGCTGGGAACATGAAAACCGCGCCCAGCAGTTTCTGGGTGGCGGGAATGCCGCACAGCTTGAAGCACTCGCTGGAAGCCAGCACGCCGCCGCTCGACCAGTAGCTCTGGATGTCGCGCGCTTCGCTTGCCAGCAGCAGGTTTTGTACAGCGGCGGCCGCAGCGGCGAGGTGTTCCTCGTTCATGTGCAGGGCCAGTTCAGTGGTTTTGGGTTCCGGCAGCCACGTCGCCAACACGACCGAACCGGCGGCGGCCAGCATGCGGATAATGGTGGCGTCCTCGCTGATGTTGCTGGTGTTTTTTTCCAGCAGGCAATGCGCCAGTGTGAGACAGGCGTTCTGGTCAAGGGCATAGAAACGCCACGGCACACAGGAGACCAGACCCTGCTGATGGTGAATCCGGTTGGCCGGGTAGTGGAAGGGTGCCCAACCGGCGACCCGTATGGCTTCTTCCACATGTTCGCGGAAACCATGCGGAATAGGGGCTGGTGTGTGTAATGAGCCCAATACCTTGCGGGTGCGGCGGCGACGGATGACCTGGTCCACCGCCAGAGCCAAAGCCATATCTTTGGGCTGAAATATGGAGTGTAAATATGTCATGGCGCATTCCTTGGTAGCGGTGCGTAGTAAACGTCACGCTGGCTGAGACAGAGATGGCTTGCGTAAGAATGAGATCGGTTTCACTTAATAATATTAATTCTCATTTGTCAATGCAAATGAAATCACCTTGTTGGGAATGATTCTGATAATCGTTAAATAAGTAATTGTTGTGAAAGGGAAATAGATAATTGACCGTTTTGGCGGATGAGGAATAGCATGACTTTTATCAAAAAACCAACCTAACAACAGGAGACACCTATGAAAGGAAATCCCGACATCAACCGATCGTTCAATCTGGTGCTACGCAGCCAACTGACGGCGATCAACCAGTATTTCCTGCACGCCCGCATGTGCAAGAACTGGGGTTTGGGCAAGTTCAATGAGAAGGAATACAAGCGTTCCATCCAGGCCATGAAACAGGCAGATGAATTGATTGAACGCATCCTTTTCCTGGAAGGCCTGCCCAACCTGCAAGATCTTGGCAAGCTGTACCTTGGTGAAGACGTGCCGGAAATCATCGCCAATGACCTGCGTCTGGCGGGTGAAGTGGTGGCGGAGCTGCGTAAGGTCATTGCCGAGTGCGAACAGGCGCAGGATTTTGTTTCCCGCGACATGTTGCAGGAAATCCTCGAAGAAGAGGAAGAGCAAATTGACTGGCTGGAATCACAGCAATGGGCGATCAGCAACGCAGGCCTGCAAAATTACCTGCAATCGATGATGGATGCTTAAGGAGAGCACACTATGAAAGGAAACGACCGTGTTATTGATGTGTTAAAAACGCTGTTGGCGGGTGAACTGGCGGCGCGCGACCAGTATTTCATCCATTCACGCATGTGCGATGACTGGGGCCTGAGCAAACTGTACGAACACTATGAGCATGAGAGCATGGAAGAACGCGGCCATGCTGACGCCATCATCCGCCGTATCCTGTTCCTGGAGGGCACGCCTGACCTCAACAACCAGGACCAGCTCAATGTCGGGGCGGATGTTCCTGGTATGCTCAAAAACGATCTGGCGTTGGAGTACCACGTGACGGGGGCGCTGAAAGCCGCCATCCAGATTTGTGAGGAAGAGCAGGACTATGTGACCCGTGAAATCTTGCGTGGGCAGCTGGAGGACACCGAACAAGACCATGCCCATTTCCTGGAAAAACAATTGGGCCTGATTGACAAGATTGGCCTGCAAAACTACCTGCAATCGCAGATGTAGCCCTTCCCGGCAACCTCTGTCCAGGCACGCGCGGTCTGCGGATGCGGCGCTTTACCCAGATACGGGTGTTGTCATGCCAGCCCGCCATGTTCATGGGCATGTGGAATGCCTCATCCTGTGTATCCCAAAAAACCAATCATCATAAGCGAAAAACCCTATCGGGATGGACGGTAATACTTGATGTGCGTCAAGTTTGCATTGCCGTCCCGACTTAACATGACTGCTTGGACGATTTACCCATAAAAAGTAGGAGATGCTCATGAACGTGCAAGTTGTGATGGTTTCGCTGCTCACCCTCGGCATGGCGACGGCGGTGTGGGCGGAAGATGCTGCGAAAGCGGAGCCAGCCAAAACGGAGGCGGCAGGGGATGCAGCCAAAACCGCTGATGCGGGCACCGTGAAGGATGAGCCGATCAAGCCGCTGGAGGCCGTTACGGTTAAGGATGAAGCCAAAGTGGAGCTGGGCAAGAAACTGTACTTTGACCCGCGCCTGTCCAAATCCGGCTTTATTTCCTGTAATTCCTGCCACAACTTGAGCATGGGCGGCACCGACAACCTGCAAACCTCCATCGGCGACCATTGGCAGCAAGGCCCGATCAATGCCCCGACCGTGTTGAATTCCAGCATGAATGTGGCGCAATTCTGGGATGGCCGCGCCAAGGATTTGAAAGAACAGGCGGGTGGCCCGATCGCCAATCCGGGTGAAATGGCTTTTACACACGAGTTGGCGTTGGATGTGTTAAAATCCATCCCGCAATATCAGGATGAATTTAAGAGCGCCTTTAATAAGGACGCGATTGACATCGACATGGTAAAAGACGCCATCGCCGCATTTGAGGATACGCTGGTGACGCCGGATGCCAAGTTCGACAAATGGTTGAAAGGCGATGACAGCGCCCTGAGTGAAACCGAGTTGAAGGGTTATAAACTGTTCAAGGAAAGCGGTTGCGTGGCCTGCCACAATGGCCCTGCGGTCGGTGGTGCCAGCTTCCAGAAAATGGGCGTTGTGGAACCTTACAAGACCGACAATCCGGCTGAAGGCGTCGGCGGCCTGACCAAGAAGGATGAAGACCGCTTCAAGTTCAAAGTGCCGACCTTGCGCAATGTGGAGCTGACTTACCCGTATTTCCATGACGGCGCGGCCAAAACCCTGGAAGACGCCGTGCACACCATGGGCCAGCTCCAGTTGGGCAAGAAGTTTACGGATGAGGAAACCGCTGACATCGTGGCGTTCCTGAAAACATTGACCGGCAAACAGCCTGAATTCCAGTTGCCGATACTGCCGCCGTCCACCAATGAGACGCCGCGTCCTGAGCCTTTCAACAAGGCCGACAAGGACAAGGCCAAACAGAAAGACGCCGGAGCCAAAGCTGACGGCAAACAATCCTGATGGGTTTGTAAGTTGTGTAGTGTACGCCCTTTCTCCTGTTTCGACGTGAGGCAGGGGAAGGGTTTTGATTCGGGAGAGAGGAGCGGCGGGGTGGGTCAACTCGCTCCGCCCTTTTATGTTTATCCGTTGATCACAGGGACATGACAGCAATGATGGAGCCGTTGAATATATTGGGTACGGAACTGGAGCCGTGCGGGGCGCATCCGCCAACCGGGTTTTTCCGCGATGGCAGTTGCAACACCAGCCAGCAGGACATTGGCTCGCATACGGTATGTGTGGTGGTGACGGCGGAATTTCTGGCTTTCAGCAAGGAACAGGGCAATGACCTGTCGACGCCGCTGCCTGAGTACGGTTTTCCTGGTTTGAAACCAGGGGATCGCTGGTGTTTGTGCGCCGCCCGCTGGCAGGAGGCGCTGGATGCGGGCAACGCGCCGCGTGTTGCCATTCTCGCCACCCACCAGGATTGCCTGCGCATCCTGTCGCTGGATGACCTCAAGCAATACGCCATCGACCTTTCCTGATGTCTTTGGCCTCAACCAAAAAGCCCCGCAACGCGGGGCTTTTTGGTTGAAGGTAAGCGGCGCTTACCAGTAATGGCCTTTTCCAGATGCCTGCTGCTTGGTTGCATTTAGTGCACTGCTGACTGCATCATTGGCTGCACCGGCTTTTTGCATCAGATCAGCCAGCTGTTTGAACTGGCTGCTGTTCTGGCAAGCGGCTGCGGCTTTGTCGTACAGGCTGCCAGCTTTGGCGCTGTCGCCCCATTTTTGTGCCAGTTCCGCCAGATAGGCAAAGTGGAAATGGTTTTCCGCCTTGGCTTCGGCCTTGTCCAGAATTTGCTGGGCCTGGGCATCATCACCGAGATGCTCCTTGACTGCATTGGCAAGCTTCTTCAGCTCAAACGCACTGGCATTGCCGGATTCCAGCTTGGCGAGCTGGTCGCCGTAGAATTTCTGTGTCCAGGTTTTGCCGAAATCGCTGTCAGCCAATTGTTTACAGACGGTTTCGCCAAGGCTGCGCACCTGCGCGAAAGTGCCTGCATTGCTGGCGGCCAGATCCAGCAGGCGGGCCAGCCATGCCTTGTCCTTGACCAGATTGCCGACAGCCAGGATCAGCGGCTGGTAAGCGGCGAAGCTGAAGCTGCCGGTGGCCTGCATCTTTTCCTCTGCGGTGGTCAGCAGTTGGGTAGCGTAGGAGGCATCATCCAGTTCTTCTGCTACCTTGCCTGCCAGATCAATGAACTGATTGGGCTTGGTGAGCGTTTTTTCCTGATTTTGGAATTCGACGTAACGCGCCTGGCTGGCTTCACGCTTGGCAAGTTTGTCGGCGATGCGGCTGTTGCGTTCGGCGTCGTCTGCGGCCAGTTGCTTGGCGGCGATGGCCAGCTTGCGCATTTCATCCAGTGAGCTGACGTTGGCTTCAGCTTTGTCGAGCGCCTGGATGGCGACGCTGTTATTGCCGAGTTTCTGTGCGCGTTGGGCGACATCCAGCACTTGGGCGTTGGTTTCGGCCAAGTCGAGCGCCTTGTGCAGGGCGTCGCTGGCGAGCGCAGCGTCTGGGGTGGATTTCGCCAATGCATCCAGCACGCTGACGCTATCGGTGTAAACCTTGCAGGTGCCAACCGCTTTGCTGTACAGGGCGTTGGCCTTGTCGGCGTCCTGCAAGGTGGCATTGACTTCGCCCGCCAGGGAAACCAAGGCGGATGCGGTGTCAGCCTTGGCTTCGGCGGCGGCGTAAATGGCCGCAGTCTTATCCTTGTCGCCAAGATTCCCATTGACGGCCTTGGCCAGCATGGATAGGTCAGCAACTGTATTGAGCTTGCTGGCGAGTTTGTCGTATGCCTTGCCTGCGATGGATTTGTCATCCATATTGGCGGCCGCTTGGCTGGCCAGCTTGAGCAGGTCGTCTTTGGTGCTGAATTCGCTCAGGGCGTTGTTGTAAAGTTCGCTGGCGGTGGGCTGGTCGCCCAGCAGGCTGGCGTAGCCGGTGGCCAGATCGAGGTTTTCCTCACCGCTCATGGCGAAGTTCTTGCCGTTTTCCAGCAGTTCTTCGGCTTTATCCTTATTGCCCAGCAGCTTCATGAAACCGCCTGCGAGTGCCACGAATTGCGCCGGGAACATGCAGCCGCCCTCGGCTTCGTTCAGGGCGCTTTCAACTGCTGCGTCATCGCCGAACATGTCTTTCAGGCCGGTGGCGTATTCGACCACATCCTGGGTGTCGTTGCTGGAAGGCTCGGCTTTCTTGAACACCATGCGGGCGGCGTTTTCATTGCCTTCAGCCTTGATGCCAGCCGCCAGTTTCCGGTAGTCAGCGATGGTCTTGCAGTTGCCGGTGACCTTGCCGAACAGCTTGTTGGCCAGGGCGTTGTCTTGCAGGGCTTCCTGCACGTAGGCGGCGAAAGACAGCAGTTCGTTGGTGTTGGAGGTTTCGCCGATGGCTTCTTCCAGCAGGGCGCGGCCTTTGTCCTTGTCGCCGAGGTGCAAGGCGATGCTGTAGCCGACCTGCGCCTTTTCCTTGGCGTCGAAGCAGGAGCCAGCGGCTTCCTCATACAGTGCGGCGGCCTTGTCCTTGTCGCCTGCGGCCACATAGCCTTCCGCGACGCTGACGTAATGATCAGGGAATGAGCAGTAGGATTCGCCTTTTTCCAGCAGTTCTTTTGCATAGTCAAGGTCGGCGGGTTCCGCCAAAGCTTGTTTGGCGAGGGCTGCGCAAGAAGCTGCGTCGGTGCAGCCGGATGCCTGATCTTTGAGTTCGTCGCGGGTGGCCATGATTCCTCCGTTATAGGGATAGTACAGTCGGTTGGGGGGTTTGAGTGTTGTAAAGCAAATCGGTTTGGGGTTCAAGTATGTGAAAAGGGATAGATGACGCTCGATTCCAGCCCGGTAAGCAAGGTTTCCCTGCCTTCCAGGGAGAAAAAGCTTCTGTTTGTCCGAAGCTGGGAAGCCGTTGTTTGGGCAAGGGATGAGAATGGTTTTGTCATCAAACCAACATGGAGGAAGCATGACATGGTAGGCATAACACAAGGAAGTGTTGGGAACAGCAGCCAATCTGCTGGCGGCAGCACCGCTATCCAGGCATCAGCGGCGGGTTCCACAGGCAATAATGCGTCGAACGCCCTTCAGAACCGTCAGCAAAGCCGCTTCAATGGCAATTCCCAACCCATGGTCAACCTGATCCAGCAATTGATCAGCCAACTACAGAAGTGGGCGCAAAGCAAACAGCCCCAACCCAAGCCACTGGAGCTGACCCAGCAGCAGGATCAGGCCCTCCGCAACCGTTTTGGCGTTTTTGGTGAGCTGAACTATCAGGTGCTGGACAACAACCGTGACGGCAAGTTGAGTGCAGGCGATGAGTTGGTGATTGCTGGCGGCTTTACCGGCGGGGAAATTTCCCGCCAGAAGCTGACCCAGCAGGATGTGGACGCCATCAACAATTCTGGCCAAACGGCTGCGCAAAGCCAACTGGACGCCAACCGCCAGAAATGGGAATCCCAGCCACTGGCGGATTATTCCTTCACACTGCAGCGCAGTTGTTTCTGCCGGGGTGACGCCATCCGTCCGGTCAATATCGAGGTTGCCGATGGCAAGGTGGCTTCCGCCACGTTTGCGGATACCGGCGAGCCGCTGCCGGAAGATTTGGACTACAACAAGCTGACCGTGAATGACCTGTTTGACACCATCCAACAGGCGATCACGGATGGCGCGGCGCGGGTCGATGTCTCGTATGACCAGCAGTCTGGCGTCCCGGCCTCCATCTATATTGACCGGAGCGAACAGATAGCGGACGAGGAAGTTGGTTTCACCATTTCCAACTTCCGGGCCGCCGCCCCCGCAACGTAGGCGGGTGGGCAAGGCGCATGGATGCAGGCTGGGCCACTGCTCAGTGGGGCTTGTGGCTCAACCTGTCCATGATCGCGTACAGCACGCCGGACACCACGAAGGTGACGTGTATGCCGAGCATCCAGGCCATGTGGCGGTCGTCCAGATTGTCCACATTCATGAAAGCCTTGAGCAGTTCGATCCCCGAAATGGCGACAATGGAACCGATCAACTTGATCTTGAGGTCACTGAAGCCGATATGGCCCATCCAGTCGGGGCGGTCTTCATGGTTGTGCAGGTCGTCCATTTTGGAGACAAAGTTTTCATAGCCGCTGAAAATGATGATGACCAGCAAGTTCATGACCAGGGAAATGTCCACCAGTGACAATACGCCGGTGATGATGGCGGCATCCGTGGCGGTGGGCAGGTTGGCCAACAGCCCCCAGATCTGTTTGCCGAATTTGAACAGCAACAACCCCAGGGCAATCACCAGCCCCAGATAGACGGGTGCCAGCAACCAACGGCTGCCGAACAGCAGGTGTTCGAAGGCATTTTCCACTTTTTTCATAACGGAAGTTCTCACTTGTGGATTGGAAGGCGAGCGCATCATAGGCATGATGCACTGCACTGACAACAAAACCCCTGCAAAGCGGTATTTAGTCTCCGGCTTTGTTGTTTCCTATGTGTCCAATGGGGGATCACAACCCACATAAATCGTGAATAGGGTCAATTTCTTGAGAGGTTAATTCTCAAACTCCCCTGGCTTGAATTTTAATGTATTGCAGTTTTCCTTGATGACCCGCTGGAAGGATTCGTCAAACCCATCGGAGAAATCTGCGTTTATCTCGACTGAAATGGAAACCTTAACCCCTGTTCTGGCAGTGAATTGCTGCACAATTTCTTCCATGATGTCGGAAAACTGTGAAGCTGCCCGTAATGGGTCAAGAGTTACAGCACCATAGAAGGTTTTGGGCAGTGAAACGGATGGGGGTGCTGGTGGGTCGATGTCACCCGGCTCAATTTCATTATTATCATGGTTAATAATGGGCGTGGGTTTAATTGCCTTGGGTTTGGTTTCTTCCCGGTAAGCCATGGCGGCTGCGTGTTCAACCAGCAACTCTTTACCATCAAGGGTGACAAACACCGGTTTGCCGAATGCGAAGCCAACGTATTTGTTGTTTTCTTTGCCAGATGCGAAGCCAAAGAAATCTTCATTGTCCACGCCTCTGCTAATGGCATCCTTGAAAACGTTGTCATTGGCCAGTCGTGGTAAATACAAGTAATGGCAGCAGTCTTGCCAGACCTTTTGTGTACCCACTTCCGTGATGCCATCTTTGAAATACCACTGATTTAGAAGGCTGCGTAGGTGTACCGGGCTCCATTCCGTGATCAGCCACTCTTCTTCACGCAGTTTCTGCTCGATTTCCGCGGCAAGATTCATGGCTGCGGGAGAGACGGATACCACTTCCCAGGTAATTTCCGGTTTGCCCTTGATGATTTCCTGCGTGGGGCATAGCAGCCATTTCCATGTTTCACGCACCAGTTGCAGCAGGCTTTTATCCGCTTCTTCGGCATGATTGCGGGCGAGTTTGGCCTGAAACAAGTCCAGATTGAGTTTGCCACTGTCAATGTCGGTGACGATGCGTTTCCAGGCAAGAGCCATACGTCCCTGAATCTTCAGGTTGCCAACGGTATCGTAATCAGCGGCCAGGAAGATCAGCCGGTTCTGTTTTTGACGCGGTTGTTCACCTCGCTGCTGAAGAATTTCCAAAGCGGCTGCATAAGCTGCCTTGTTATCCCCCCGGCTATAAGCTGCATTAGGCGGCAATACGACCAGACGCGAGCCAGTGCCGTATTCATCCGGCACATCCGCTGATGGTGTGAATACATGAATCCCGCTGAAACGGTGCTTGCTGCCAAACACCTTGTTTACCCGTGCTTTTAGCAAAGGTTCCAGTTCTTCACGGTCGTTGATGTTTTGCTTGCGGCTTTCCATTTCGCGGCGCAGGTTGGGGCGAGTGTCCAGCCAAAAGCGATCCTGATCCGAATACAAGTAATGCAAGCGATCACGCAGCCGTTTAAGAATGTCCTCGAACGTTCCGATGGTTTGCCCCGGCTGTACGCAGCCCAACAGGATGTGTTCGGCCTGAATCCCCCTGACTGCTTGCGTGCTGACCGCAGGTGCACTGCCAAGGAAGATGGTACGCATGGCGCGGCGGGCAGCTTGCACACTGCCGAAACGGGTATCCTCCCTATCCAGTGATGCAGGTTCGGAACGCACGCCATCCACTTCCTTCTCCATCACCGGTTCCCAGCCCTGCGGTAGGTAGTGGATGCTTTTGTTGCGTGTGATGCTGTCATCCAGCGGCAGGGAGCCGGGCATGATCAGCGCATCCTGATTATTGTCTTCCCACAGACGGTGAATCACGATCGCCATGTATTGCAGCACGCCACGGGTGCGCTGGAATTTGTCCAGTGTCGACCAGTCTTCATACAAACGATCGAAGATTTCCGGGTGGATGGGGTAGGACTGGCACAAACGTTCAAAGTACTCGTTGGACTGGGTTTCGAGCGGGAATTTGCTGCTGTTGGCGCGGTAAAAGTTGTGGAACTGGCGGCTGATACCTTCCACCTGGGCGCGTTCCCCAGCATGTTCAAACAGGCGGCGACGCACGATTTCAAAGGCTTCGGTGGTGGCAACCGGCTTCCAGACCGATTCGATACGGGCGAAGTATTTTTCCAGTGAATTGAGGGCGCGCTGACCCATGTTGCCGCCGACCTCCAAATCGGATTCCGGTAGGGAGGCCAGCAGGATGGCATTAGGCACGGCTTTCAGTGCTTCGGTGAGCGCCTGAATGAAGGAGATATTGCTATCGAACGTGCCTGCCCTGAATTCCTTGCTGACTTCCAGTTGGCGGATGAAAGCGACCATTTCGTCCATCAGGATGACACAAGGTGCGGCTCGCTCCAGTAACTGGCGAATGACTTCCTTGCCCGGCGATACGCCGCTGGCGTCACTGGCAGCAACCATTGCATACCCCTCTTCGCACAGCAGTTGCCAAGCCAGTTCACCCCACAGGGTATTGGCTGTTATGTTGCCATGCTGTTGTGGCTGGCTGGGGGAGAGCTTTATTCCGTCGATGACCGCGACCCTGGCTTGTGGTAGGTCGTGAATTCCGGCCTGATCCAGAATCGGGGGAATGCCTTCCAGCTTGTTGGTACTGGTCTGTCGTGATGCCAGATGGTAAACCGCCAGCATGGTATGCGTTTTACCACCGCCGAATGCAGTCTGTAACTGGATTACCGGATCGCCGCCTTGCCCTGCCAGCCGCTGCGCTACCGACAGCAGCAACAGGCGCATTCCTTCGGTGATGAAGGTGCGGGAGAAAAACTTCTCGGCATCCTGATATTCCGGAGGGGCAGCCCCTGCTGCGACCTGGGAAATATCAGCCGCGAATTCGGACTGCTTGAAAGTGCCTTCCAGAACATCTTTGTGTGGGCGGGCGATTTCACGCCAAGGTTTCAGACTCATGCAACATTTCCCCAATTGTCAACCAGCTTGCGCACGCCGCTGACAAAGAAGCGGAAGCTGGTCGAGCGGTTGTTTTCAATATCAAGATGCGGCCCAAGCACCCGTGAGCCGGAGACTTTCTGGTAAGTTGGAACCAGTTTCGCCAATTCTTCGGCGGGATTGCCCAGGCTGTCAGGGTCGCGGTATTTCGACTTGTCTTGTTGGCTACTCAAACCATTAACTTTTAACGCTTGTTCAACGGCCTGTAAATCGCCCAGATACCAGGACTCCAGTTCCCGGCAGGCTATGCGTACCAGTGCATCCGTTTTGCCTGCATCTTGGCATTTTTGCAGCAAGCCTTGTTTGATCGACACGCAATTGCCACTGTCCTGATCGCGTAACACGACAAAACGGCAATCCGGTATCTGCCACGCGGCCAGCCGTTTGGGCAGGCGTTTTTCCAGATCCTGTTTGCCTTCAAAGACGACGTATTGCGTGCCGATGGTTTCCGGCAACAAGCGCGGCAGTAATCCCTTGAGCATCTCGCGTGAGGAGGGCTCTTCCAGAAAAAAGACCAAAGTGCCCATTAAGGGGAAGCCCCCTCAAAAAAACCTTCTTTCCACAGATAGCCCATCTGGTCGCCCTCATCCATGAAAGCTTTCAGTTGCGCATTATCCGCAGCGCGATGAATTTGGGTATAGCCATCCTTTTTCACCAGCCAGAACACTTCGTCCAGACGCACAGCATTCAGAAAATCCGGCGAATGGGTGGAAACAAACACTTGTCCACCACGTTGTGCGTAAGCTCGGAATTCTTCCGCCAGTTCCCACAGCAAGGTTGGGTACAACTGGTTTTCAGGTTCTTCCACACACAACAAGGGATGCGGATTCGGGTCATATAATAACACCAGATAGGCAAACATTTTGATGGTGCCGTCAGACACATACTTGTCGATGAATGGGTCAGAAAAAGCGCCATCACTGAAACTCAGCAACAGACGACCATCCTGGGTGGCAATGGTTTCGATATTGCTCACGCCCGGAACCCTGTGTTTCATGACCTCAATGATTTGCTGGAATCTTTCCGGGTCATTTTCGAAGATATTGCGGGCGACGCGCTGCAAATTATCGCCAGTTACCGAGAGGTGTTCGTCATAACCCAGCGCATCCTTGCTGCCTCGTGCCAGATTGATATGAAAGTCAGAAACATGCCAGTTTTCCAGTAGTTGCCGGAAGGCATTGGCCGCCTTGAAGCGTTCAAACTGGCCTAGCCCTTTGATGGCTAGTGTATCTGGGGAAAGGTTTTGCTCTTCACGATCCAGCTCTTCATCGGTCTTTTTGAAATCCTCTTCATTGCGGATCGCGTAGCCGCTGCCATTGGAGAAATCCAAAAAATGAAAAGGTGACCCATAACGCCCGCGTTTGTAACGCAAGATTTCTTTGGCGACATACGGGCGGCCTTTTGCTTGGCCAATCTCAAGTATGTAGGTCACCAGGCGGTTGACGCCTGCGATGTCCAGGCGAAACTGGATTTGTAATTTGATGAGGTCTTTGGCGGTGCAGCCTCGGCTGATGACCTCCTTGAAACCACCACGCCCCTGTAATGCCTGACGCACATTAAAGGTCAGGCAATCCTTGAGGAAACCGAATACGTCAAACAGGGTGCTTTTGCCTGTGCCATTCGCGCCCACCACAACGCAGTAAGTTGGAATATCGGTGATCTCGACCTCTTTGAATGCCTTGAAGTTCTCCAGCTTCAGGGAAACGATGTGCATGGCGACTCCTCCTTAAAACCCCATTCCTATCTGCTCATCAATATGCCCGGTTTCGTGCGAAGCTGCCACTATCGCGCCCCATGCGCCGATCAGTTCGTTGTAGGCGCGGGCTTCCTCCGCCCATTTCTTGCGTTCGCACAGGGTGTAGAGGTGGTAGGCGAGCTGGCGGATGGCTTCACCGCGTTCCGGCATCCGTGCGAGCAAGGCTCCGGCGGCACTTTCGCCTTGTTGGTTGAGGGCGCGGATCAGGTGGTGGGCGGCTTCCCAGACCGGGGTGCGGTTGTCGGTTTCGGGGTTCCAATCGTTGGGGTATTCGGCCCATTTGAGCAGGCGCACTTTGCCGCTGCCGGATTCGATCACGCCTGCGTCACGCACGCCGTCGACGCTGGTGCCTTTGGCGCGGGCGAGGGTGTCGGCTTCGCCGAACACGCCGGTGGCCCAGCCGTACTGGTCGAACCAGTTGGAGCAGAACAGGGTGTCGGCGTCGAAGTTGCCGCTGTCGGGGTTGAGGTAGTCGGTGATTTCGCGGTTGATCAGGATCAGGGCGTCGTGGACGCTCATCTGGCTGCCGTCCTGATTGAGCACGGCGGCGTATTGGGAGAAGATCGCCATGCCGGGGCCGATGGCGGCCTGGGCGAGGTCTACCGGGGCGATGGGGGAGTACCCCCCTCCCCAACCCTCCCCCCGCTGGGTGGAGGGGGTAATGCCGGTCATGACTTCAAGGGCTTCGGGCATTTCGCGGCGCAGTTCGCGCTGGAAGTCGCGGCGGGAAACCGTCTCGGCGTCGGCCTTGCGCTTGCGGCACACCAACACAATGCTTGACGCCAAGGCATTGGTGCCGGAACTGATCATGCGATTGCCCAGTTCGGTACGCATCGGCCAAGTGCCATCAATCGAAAATCCGGCTTTGATGACTGCCTCCAGAAACGTTTCCCAGCCCGTGCTGCTGGTGCTGTCATCCTTGGTTTCAGATTGTTTGAAGGCGTAATAAATCGAAACCGGAAAGGCCGGGTGGGCTTGCACTGCCAGATTGCCAATGGCTTTGGTCATGCCTTCCATGAAAAAAGCTTCGGCTTTTTCCTTGCTGCCATGCCGATAAGGGGTAGCTACCAGCTCTTCTGCTTTGGGAACTGCCATCGTGGCAAACAGATTCGGATAAATAGCTTTTAAAGAGCGACGCATCCAAACATAAAAGAAATCCGACAAATCCGCATAACCGATGTTGTCATAATAAGGCGGGTCGCTGGAAATCACTTTATTGGAACTGATATTCTGTGCGGCTGCATCTTGCTGCAAAGCATGGCTGGCAATTGCTGACTGCATAGAATTTAAAACGCTCACAGCCCAATCAATCCCTCCTGTAAAGTTACCTGTGGACTCAGAAAGTGGGTTAGGTTCCGCAAAGTCCCACGTCATTGGAATAGCTTGACGACCGAAAGTATTGCGCGTGCTACTTCTTGATGAGTCCCATGAACAAATCGTTGAGCCACGATCAGCCATTTTATTGATAGCAAAAGATAGATAAGATGCTACTGCATCCCCATAAGCCGTAGCCCCCATTCCTCCCGCATCAATCCCCAACTTATCCTCTTCCTCCCTCCACCCAGCGGGGGGAGGGTCGGGGAGGGGGGACGACGACACCAATACCCCCCAAACCTTCCCCAGCACTCCACCAATATCCTCCAGCACCTCCGTATTCCAAAACCGCAGCACACGAATTCCCTGCGACTCCAGCCACGCAGTACGCTCTGCATCCTTTGCCAATCCATCCACGGTTCCATGTTGAGCACCATCCAGCTCAATCGCCAGCCGTTCCGATGCACAATAAAAATCCAGCACATAAGCCCCAACCGGGTGTTGTTTACGGAAACGATAGCCATCCAACTGTTTTTTACGCAGACATTCCCACAGCAGTTGTTCGGCATTGGTCATCTGTTTGCGTAATGCGCGGGCGGCTTCCAACAGGTGGGAGGGAACTGGAGTGGGTTGCCAAGATGTTGGGTTTGTTTCCCCCCTCCCCAACCCTCCCCCCGTTGGGTGGAGGGAGGAAGAAAAGGAGGGCGAGTGGGCTTTTTTGTAGTCGGCAATGACCTTGGTTCTGGCTTCCTGCACCAAATCCGAGAAGGTGGTGAGCGCAACAAGCTGGCGGGGAGTGAAGAGGTCGCCGTAAGCATCCATCCCGTAAGCAGGCGGTGAAAACCAGCGCGGATTTTCCGGCATCAGCACTTCCGGTTTCCATGTCGGCTGCGCTGAATTGGCAACGTCCTCCATGGCAGCAATCGGTTCTAGGTAGACGCGCCCCTTTTTGCCTTCAGCCACAATAGCCATCAAGCGTTGCCCCATGTGACCGGCTTTGGCTTCGGAATAAATGTATTTCGGCTGGATGGGCGTATCGGAGAACAGGCAGTTGAAGTTGGCCCCACGCCCCAGCTTGGTGCCGTCTTTGGCTTTGGCGGGTGGTTTGCTGGTGCGGATGGCAAAACGGTATTGGTCGCCGTCGACGATGGGTTCCACCCACGCTTCCTTGCCCGCCTTGCTGGAGAGGATGAAGCTGGATACCAGCGGCACATCCACATGCGAAAACGCCGGGTTGGGGCTTTTGACAGTACGCGCCCACAGCCACGCAATCACGGTGAGCTGGTCGCCCACGTAGGGCTTGAGGTCAGGGCGCTCTTGCGCCATTGCCGCGGTGATTTCCACCTGCGGGTACAAATGCCCGATGCGCTTGAAGGCTTCCTCACGCATCCAGTGCCCATAACGGCGCACGTCTTCCGCCAAACCCCGCGCACCACTCCAGTCCTGCATGGTTTGCGTTTGTTTTTCATCGGCAGGGATTGCCCCCACCGGCGCACGCCCGGCAAACTTCGGCGGAATCTCAATCATCGCCTTGTTGATCATCACTGCCACCGGATTCAGGTCGGACGCATACGCCTCCAGCCCCAGCCGCTGCGCCTCCAGCGGAATCGCCCCACCACCGGCAAACGGGTCGTGGAAGGCTGGCAGCTTTTCAGGGTTGAACAATTCCGCCGCCTGCGGATGGTTGCGGTTCAGGTGGCAGGTTTCGCGCCAGCTTTCCCAGATGGCAGCCCGCGCCCGCTGCAACACTTCCTCGTTGTTGGTGTTCTCCCACTGCACCAGATCGCGGATGATCTGGAACAGCTTTTCGCGCTTGGCTTCGGCTTCCTTCTTGTTGACCCCAAAACCCAGTTCACGCTGATAACCGGGGTCATTCACCATCTGCGCAAACAACACCGCCCGCGCCGCCGCCAGCGGACGCCGCGCCCACCACAAATGCAGGGTGGAAGGGTGCCCGTGGCGGATGGATTTTTCGCGCGCTGCGGCAGCGTTGATGTCATCCAGAGGCAGGGCAACTTCGACGAGTTTTTTCGGGGATTTGACGGGGGTTGTCATCAGGGCTCACTTTTTAAAATGTGTTTGATCGCAGTCACAAACGGTAAATGCTCGACTGCTGCCAGCTCTTGCTGAAGCAGTTCCAGCCATTCGTCCTCAGGGAAATCGGCAGACATCGCCGCCAATTCTTCAGCGGTTTGTATGTAACCTTGCACAGCACTGGATCGCATCTGCCGTAACGCACCGTGTTGTACATCCAGATTAAAAATTCGCAGGGTTGCAGCCGCTCTATGTTGTTCTGCTGCTGATAACCCTTGCCGAATAGCAATGCTGCCATCAGATACAAACAGGAAAAAATGCTCCGGGTCTTCAAGATCCGGTTTGATCAGGTCTTCATGGGGATAAGCGTCGGATTCATCCTTATGCTTGCCACAGCTATCCTTTCGATTGCATGAGCCAAACAGGTTTGCCCACTCAAACGTTCCCTGCGGATAACGTCCCCGTTGCCGGAAATGTTCAATATGCGCCGCATAGTGCTCACCGGACATCGACAAACCATTTTCACAATAGGCACAGCGACCTTGCTGCATCTGATCCAGCTTTTCCCAGATTTGAGTTTTTTCGGCGGGTGCCACTTCATTCCATTGGTTGAGACCATGACGATAGCGGGACAAGCAGTTTGGAGCTTCTCTCGGTCGGGTCAGCTTGTGCATGTTTATCCCGCCTTTTGGGCAGGCAACTTCTTTTTCATTGCCATCAGACGGATCAGCCGATCACACTCCAGCATGACCTGGTGTTCTTTGCCAAAATGCCCGTCCAGTTTTCGACGTAACGCCAAACCGTTTTCTGATTCGTACTGGTATTGCTGAATCAATGCTTTGTATTCGCCAAGCCAACGTGCAGGGGGCACATCAGGAATGGGGTCGCCTCCCTGAATTCGCGCCAATACATCTGCACTAGGCAGGCCCTGTGTCTGTACTAGCGGCGTTTTTACAAGTGCGCGTACTTCCAGGGTATCCGCATCGACCTCTGTCTCCAGGCTACGAATACACTCAGCAGGAACGGTGGACAGCACTTGCGGGCTGTGCGTCGTAACAATGAACTGGATAGTGGGGAACGCATGTTGCAGCGAGGCAATCACTTTTTGTTGCCAGATCGGATGCAGGTGCATATCCACCTCGTCAATCATGACGATGCCGGGGGAGTCAATGGATGCCTTGTGCCCAAGCTGAGGGTTGAGTTTGGTGCAACGCCACGCCAGATCAGCCGCCAGTGAAATCATGGCGCGAACCCCATCGCTTAACAGGCTAACCGGCAAAATACCGTGATCAGGGTGCTGCATCGCCAGCTCCTCATGTTGGGAACTGTAATGGAAATTGCTCCAGCCTTCCCCCGCCAACAGGTTGTCCACGGTGGTTTTAATGTTTTCCACTTGCGCAGGCAATGTGCTTTTTTCATAGCCGGGAGTTCTCTCCTGCTGCCACACGGCCAGGGTTGCCTTCGCCATCCATTGCTGCACTTGCACGAAGCTGGAGGCAGGTGACAGGCAGTCTTCATACGCCATCGAACGGCTTTCCGACAAAACCGCCTTGCGGTTCATATTCTTGTGGGCTTTCCACAAACGTCCGGTGCCGTAATACGCCACCACCGGCAAGGCTTCATCGCTGAATTCGCGCATGGCAGCCTGCAAGCGTTTGCCGTAGTCCGTCAATTCGCTGGCATCTTTGATAGTGGTTTTGTTTTTAGGCCCCATCAATTGCCGCAGAATATGGATCGCAGGCTGCAAAAAGCTGGCTTCAATTTCCACTGGATACTGTTGTTCACTGGCAACCCGCTCCAGCGTGGAAAAATAGCGGGCATCACTGCGCTCAATATGACTGGCTTTGCCCAGATCAAACGCACCGACAAAGGTTCCCAAGGCAATCGTGGCGGCATCCAGCAGCGTGGTTTTGCCCTGACCATTGCGTGCCACGATGACAGTCAACTGTTCATGGAAATCAATGTTCAAATCGGCAAAACGGCGGAAATTTTTCAGCCGCAATGTTCTCAATATCATAGGGTTTGCTCCGGTGTCACAGCCTTGGAGAGTAGGTCGTTCAAGTCATAGTTTATACTGGAAACCCCAAAGTCAGGTTCGGTGGTAAAGGGATTGGGGATATAAAGCGGCCGCTCATGATTGTTTCCATCCACGATCACTACCGCCAGCAAAAACTTCTCTGCCTGATTCAGCGCGTAAATGATTTCATTACGGCTGACCGTGATGGTCGTTTGTCCTTTGGCGCGCCCTTTGACCTCAATGTGCCGGTCAGCGCGGATGGAGCCGTCAGCATTGATGGGTGGGCGGGAGGTAATATCCCAACCGCATTTGTCGGCGGATACATCGCGCACGCTGAAGCCAAAGCCCTGTTCGGCGGCAATCACTGCATTCATCGCCACCTGTTCCACGCGGGCGCGGGCGGCAGCATCCACGGCAAACGCCGTTTCACCCTTGCGGTAAGCCAGCAAGCCTTGAGGAATGATCAGTGCGCCGCCCATCACCACCGGCGTGCTGGACACCACGTTTTTCATCGCTTCCAGTTCCCGTTCACGCTGCTCCAGCCGGGCAGTGAGTTCTTCCGCCCGCCGCCGGAACTGTTCGGGAGCCACGCGCGGTTGCTTGCCTGCTTCCACATCCGCTTTTAGCTTGACATAGCGGCTTTCCTGATAGCCGATCTCCTTCACCAGCCGCTCACGCACAGCAGCATGAATCTTGCTGGCTTGTCGCTGGCGGCGTTCCCTGATTTCGGCGTAGTGTTCGGGAACCAGCGCCTGTGAGGCATGATGCAAGGCCAGCGTATCCAGATTGTTGTTTAGCCATGTGGCTCGCAGGATATCGCCCACCAGTTTTCGGTCGTATTCATTGATCGGCTGCAAATCCAGATGCGGTGCCCACCCGGCATGGCTGGCCTGACCTTGCTCATCAATCGCCACAAACTGCAAGCGACGCGAAACCACTTTGGCATTATCGCCTGCTTCCCGCACCACATGGTCAATCATGAACAGCACTTTGGGCGTTACGCTGTCATCGTTCGGATCAACCAGTACCGCGCCCTGTTTGAGTTTGGGGCGGTGTGCTTCCAGCACCAGATCGGTGGAAGCGTGCATCAGCGGATGTGCGGGGTGGATCAGGTCAGCCATCGGCTTGCCGGTCTGACGCACATGCTGTTTCTCAAAGCAGATGCGCTCGTACTTGCGCAGCACCGGGGTACGGGTTTCGCCAATGATGCGGTCACGTTCACGGATGGCGGCAGGTACATGCCGTACCTCAAAACGCCCGGTTTCGCGTGAGCGCATTTCACCGCCCAGTGTTTTGAATGCCTCGGTGAAAAAGGCGCGGATAAAATAGGGCTGGAGCTTGCGGGCTTCGGCCTTTTCCATCTCCTCCCGCACGGCATACAGGTCGGCCAGTGTCATGTGCTGTTCAACCAACGCATTGCGGCGCAGGATTTCTTTCAGGTGATCGGCATCCAGCGCCCCTTCAATGACCTGGTGCATACGATCCCGCACATCCTGGCGTTCACCGTAGCGAATTGCGTCGATCAGCAAGTCTTTGAGGGAAACGTTGTCGAAAGCCTCGCCCAATACATCGAATACCTTGCCTCCCAAAGCTGCGCGCTCGGTTTCGATTTTCTCGAACAATTTTTGGAAGACCGCACCTTCACGGGTTTCGTGCGCCACCAGATTCCACAAATGACAGACTTCGGTCTGGCCGATACGGTGAATCCGTCCGAAACGCTGTTCCAGCCGGTTCGGGTTCCACGGCAAGTCATAATTGACCATCAGATTAGCGTTTTGCAGGTTGACACCTTCTCCGGCGGCATCAGTGGCAATCAGCACCAGCACTTCCGGCACATTGCGGAATTCTTCCTGAATCTTGCGGCGTTCATCACGGTTGGTGCCGCCAGAGATGACCCGCACGGCCTCTGCATTGCCCAGCATGTCACTGACGCGGGTACGCAGGTAGTTCAAGGTGTCCTTGTGTTCGGTAAAGATGATCAGTTTGCGGCGCTGGCCGCCTGTGGTGTGCATCTCCGGCTTGTCCTGCAACAAATGGGAAAGCTGCTCCCACTTCTTGTCATTGCCGGAATGCACCAGCGTTAATGCCTGTTGCTCCAGGTCGCGCAGACTGAGGATTTCCGCTTCCAGTTCGGGGATGGTTTCCGCTGCGGTGGCTTGATCCACCACCTGATCCGCGTACAGCTCGTATTCTTCGGCGCTGAGTTCTTCATCCAGCTCGTCGTAATTGTCCGGTACGTCGATGCGGCGTTTGACGTGATACTCTTCCAGGGTTTCCGCCACTCCATCACGTCGGGAAGCCTTGCCACGCGCTTCCAGCTTAATTTCTTCCAGGCGTTGTTCCAGCCGTTTGCGGCGCCGTTTGATGGATTGGTAAATGGCTTCCGGGCTGGAGGCCAGACGGCGTTGCAACTGGGTGAGGGCGAAGCCGACAGTGTTCTTTTTCTTGCCATTGAGTTTGTCCGCCCGGTTCATTTCCTCACGCACATAGGTCGTCACCTGCTCATACAGGCTGGCTTCCAGAGGGGAAAGCTCATAATTGGCAGTATAAGCGCAGCGTTCCGGGAACAAGGGAGTGCCGTCAAATTTGAGCAGTTCTTCCTTGACCATACGCCGCATCATGTCGGAGACATCGACCTTGTGCGCACCTTCGCGGAATTTGCCATAGAAACGGTCGCCATCCAGCAACGACAACCAAATTTGGAAATCTGCTTCCTTACCGTTATGGGGTGTTGCCGTCATCAGCAAAAAGTGACGGGTAATGGCACCCAGCATTTCACCTAACCGAAAACGTTTGGTTTTCTTGATCTCATTGCCGAAGTAACTGGCGGAAAGTTTGTGTGCCTCGTCAACGATGATTAAATCCCACTCGGTCAGGCGCAGTTTTTCCTGGTATTCCTCGTTACGGGAGAGTTGGTCAAGGCGGCAGATCAGCTGATTGGTTTCATCAAAATAATTGCCGGATGCACATTGTTCCTGTTTTTCCCGGCTGAATATTTCGAATTGCACACCAAATTTTTCCAGTAATTCATCCTGCCATTGTTCGGTCAGGGAACCGGGGGAAATGATCAGTATACGTTTGGCATCCGCCCGCATCAGCAGTTCGCGGATCAGCAAACCTGCCATGATGGTTTTACCTGCGCCAGGGTCGTCAGCCAGCACAAAACGTAGCGGTTGCCTGGGAAGCATGGCTTCATACACAGCGGAAATTTGGTGCGGCAGCGGATCGACATTCGAGGTATGCACTGCCATCATGGGGTCAAACAGGGCGGATTGGGAGATGCGCCAAGCTTCCAGCCCTAATTTAAACGCTTCACCATCAGCATCGAAAGCCCACTGGCGACCCACCTGAGCCAGTTCCAAGCGTGCCTCGTCAGAACGAAACAGCATCTGTTCGCTTAATCTGCCCCGGTTGTCTTTATAGTACACGGTGGCGGCAGACTCGCCGACAGGCTCTACCTGAACAATGCGGACAATTTCATTCGCCAGAATGCCACGAATTTGTGCATCCTTTTTGATGTCTTCGAGTTTGAGCATAGTTCGTGTGTCGATTTAGAAAGCGTTGTGAAGCCAAGTGAAGCAAGTTATCTATGGGACATCTTTCAAATGGCCCATAGGGGGAGATGAGGTTATCCAAGTTGGATAATGAAGCTATTTTCCCTGCCAGCGCACATGGTAAAGGTCATGCCGCCGGTCGCGCAGGTTCTGCACTGTGCCGCTGTGGCGGGCGGTCAGCAGGGTTTCCGGGCGCAAATCCGCAATCGCCACCATTTCGGTGTTGGGGGTGGTGTCAGCGGCTACCCCGTCGCGGGCAAACGGCAGGTCGCAAGGGGTGAGGATGCAACTTTGCGCATACTGGATGTCCATATTGGCCACGTTCGGCAGGTTGCCGCAGTTGCCGGACATGACCACGTAAATCTGGTTTTCGACCGCGCGCGCCTGACAGCAGTAACGCACCCGCAGATAGCTTTGGCGTTCATCCGTACAGAATGGCACGAACAGGATTTGCGCGCCTTGGTCGGTCAGGTGCCGCGCCAGTTCCGGGAATTCCGAGTCGTAGCAGATCAGCACGCCAATCGGGCCGCAGTCGGTCTGGATGACATCCAGTTCGCTGCCGCCTTCGATATTCCACCACCAGGCTTCGTTGGGGGTGGGGTGGATCTTGGCCTGGGCGTGGATGCTGCCATCGCGCAGGAACACATAGCAGATATTTTCCACCCGTCCGTTTGGCATCCGCGTCGGGTGCGAGCCGCCGATGATATTGATGTTGTAGCGCAAGGCCAGGTCGCGCATCGCTGTCTTGAACTGCGGGGTATATTTGGTGAGGGCTTCGATCGCCTGCACCGGGGTGAGTTCCTGCGATTCCATCGACAATAATTGCAGGGTGAACAGTTCGGGGAACACCACGAAATCGCCCTTGTAATCGGCCACCACATCCACGAAGTAGCGCACGATGCCGATGAATTCCTCGAAGGATTCCACCCGGCGTTGTTTGTATTGCACAGAACCAACCCGCACGCTGTCCGGCACCCGTGAGCCGTAATGTTTCCGCTTGCCTGTTTCATCCGCCTGCGGGACTTTGGGGTTGCGCCAGATCAGGTGGACGCCGTAACCCAGCGACTGTTTGTCGGCGTCGAGGTAGTGCGGGATGAGGCCGATGATTTCGAAACCGTTGCGCAACTGGAAGGAGAGCACCGGGTCGTGCTGCTGTTTCTTTTTGACGGCGTCCACGTAGGCTTCGACGCTGCCGAAACGCTTGATGCGGTTGGCCAATGTCGGCAGGCGCCCGCCGAACATGATGCCGCGCAATTTCAGCTGCTCTGCCAGATGCTTGCGGGCGTTGTACAGGCGCTGGCCGATGCGGTAGCCACGGTAATCCGGGTCGACGCACACTTCCATGCCGTACAGCCATTCGCCTATCGGGTCGTGGGTGGAGGCGTAACCGTTGCCGGTGACTTCACCCCAGGAGTGGCGTTTCATCCCATCCTCCTCGCTGACCCGCAAGGTGGCGCAGTAACCGATGACTTTTTCACCCGCCACCACCACGAACTGGCCTTCCGGGAAGTGGTTGAGCTGGCCGGTCAGCACCGGCTCGGAGTAGCCATACATGCCGGTGCCAGCATAGGCGCGGTCAGACAGTTTGGATATTTGCGGAATGTCGGCGACGGTGGCGTTGCGGACTTTCAACTGGGTTTTGGGGTTGGAGAGGGTGTTGGAGGACTTCATGCTGGGTTCTTTTCCCTTGTGTAGTCGAGGAATCAGTGTGGTTGATTGTGGCCAAGCCAGCCCATGATTGCAAATCTGGCAAGGGGGCACTTATTTCAGCAGCCATTGGGGTTCCTTGTCTTATGGGGAACCCATGATTATGGCAAATAGTAAAATAGCGGCAACAGCAAACTGTAAGCCAGCCACATGATCAAGGTCAGCGGTAGCCCGACCCGCACAAAATCCATGAATTGGTAATTTCCCGCCGCCATGATCAGCAGGTTGGTCTTGTAGGCCATCGGCGTCATGTAGCTCATGTTTGCGCCGAACAGCACGGCAATGACGAACGCTTCCGGGCTGAGTTGCAGCTCATTGGCGATATTGATGGCAATCGGCGTGCCGATGACGGCGGCAGCGTTGTTGGAAACCACATTGGTCAGGATCGCCATCAGCAGGATCAGCCCGCTGATGATGACGGGTGGCGGCGCGCCTGCCGCCAGTTTCAGGAATTGCGCAGCCAGGAATTCACTGCCGCCAGTCACTGTCAGGGCGTGCCCCAGCGCAAGGCTGGAAGCCACGATCATGATCACCGGCAGGTTTAATCCTTGGCCCACATCTTTCCAGTCAATGCAGCGGGTCACAATCATCAGCAATACCCCGGCAGTGGCGCTGATGGCGATGGGCAGGATTTTCAGCGCCGCCAATAGGATGACGAGGAACATGATCAGCAATGCCAGCGGAATTTTCTTTGAGTGGGGCAAATCGGTCTTGCCTGCCAGGACGAAAAAATCCTCCATGAATTCCAGGTTGTTGATCCGCTCGCTGCTGCCCTGCACCAGCAGTATGTCGCCCAGTTGCAGCTTCAGGTTGCCCAAGCCGTGCGGCATGGACTGGATGATATGGCCGTCACGGTGCACCCCCAGCGCGACCAGGCGGTAACGGTCTACAAAGCCCGCCGATTGCAGGCTTTGCCCCAATAACGGGGAGCGTTGGTGGATGAGGATTTCGGCCAGTTGCTGCTTGCCCTCCATGATGAATTCCCGGCCAGCAAATTCAGGGTCAACCGGATGCAGGCCAGCCCCCAGCAGTTGTTCAAAGCGCTTCAGGCGTTCGGGGGTGTCATGCACCAGCAGGCGGTCATGGGCATGGATGATGGTGTCAGGCAAGGGGACAAGGCCTTCATGGGTGTCACGGCGGATAAGGCTGATGCGCATTTCCCCGTCCGTTTTGGCAATGGCTTCCTGCACGGGCTTGCCATCGGCGAAGCTGCCGCCGGGGATGTGCAGATGTGCGGTATAGATACGGTTGATGTTGTGGGAGGCGTCCACTTGGTGGCTGGGCAAGATGCGCGGGGCGACCAGCCACAGGAACGCCAGGCCAATGCTGCCAGCAATGGCGGCGGGCAGGGCGAAGTCGAACATTTCAAAGGTCGACATGCCCATTTCCGAGGCCACGCTCACCACCAGCAGGTTGGTGGAGGTGCCGATAGTGGTGCCCATGCCGCCCAGCAAGGTGGCGAAACCCATTGGCATCAACAGGCCTGCGGGTGAATTGTTGGTG
Source organism: Candidatus Thiothrix phosphatis (assembly GCF_035668035.1). NCBI lineage: Bacteria > Pseudomonadati > Pseudomonadota > Gammaproteobacteria > Thiotrichales > Thiotrichaceae > Thiothrix > Candidatus Thiothrix phosphatis. The sequence goes on from NZ_JAYMYJ010000112.1 coordinate 68,240, forward strand.
CGCCCGGCGACATTGAGCAAGACCGGGATCAGCAGCACAACGATGGGGACATTATTGATGAAGGCGCTCAACAGCGCCGACAGCAGCAACGTCAACAATAGGGAGAGCATTGGGCGGCGGCCCCACAGTTTCGCCAGCCCGAAACCCAGTGGCTCCAGCGCCCCGGTGCGCACCAGCCCTTGCCCCATAACCATCAGGGCGCATACCGCCACCAGCGCCTCATGGCCGAAGCCGTAGAAGAAATCGACCGGACGCACCACGCCTTCCGCCGTTTCATAGGGGAACACTTCGAACCCAACCGCCAGGGCGGCCAGGATCAGCAAGCAGGAAGTTGCCAGCGGTATACGTTCCCGGCTGAACAGAAACAGGGCGAACACAGTCAACAGCAAGACAGCGATGGCGTGATTGTCCGGCATTTGCCTCTCCCTCGGTACGGATTCATTCCTGCCTGAATATAGGGCTGGGAAGCCGCTGTTTGCAACAGCCGCCGCCTTTGCCGAAGTTGCTCGGCTTTGCCTGGGATGACGCAGAATGGCCGTTCCACTATACTGTCCCGGTCGAGTCCGGGAGAGCCGCGATGCCTGATGCTGGCGATAAGCCATTGCCTACGTTGTTTGATGAATAATCGTATTGACATTGCTTGCCATGATTGTGGCCAGTTGCATCGCTACCGCCCGATTGAACCCGGCAAGGCAGCGGCTTGCACCCATTGCGGGGCGGTGATCTACCGTAACCGCCCGCATATGTTCGAGACGGCGCTGGCGTTGACGGTGGCGGGGCTGATCCTGTTTCTTATGACCAATGTGTTTCCCCTGATCGGTTTGCGTGCGCAGGGCGTGGAGCAGGAATTGCACCTGTTCGGCGCCAGCTTGGCGTTCTGGAACCAGGAATACCAGGTGCTGGCGGTGCTGATAGTGCTGAACATCATTATTTTTCCCCTGTTTGAGCTGTTGTCGCTGTTGGTCGTCACCCTGACCGTGCGTTTCCGCTGGGAATCGTCGCTGGCGATCTTCCTGTACCGCTGGATGCGCGAACTCAAACCCTGGGGGATGCTGGAAGTGTTCATGCTGGGCGTGCTGGTGGCGGTGGTCAAGCTGGGCGAGCTGGCGACCCTGATTGTGGACACGGCATTCTGGTCGTTTGCGGGGCTGATCGTGACCATGGCGGCGGCGACGGCGACGCTCGACCCGTTCACAGTCTGGCGTGAACTGGAGAAAACCAAAGGCGGGAGCAGGCATGGCCACCAGCCGTGAAGCGCAAACCGCCAATGAGGCGGGCATGGCCCAGTGCCGGGTCTGCGGCTGCCTGAGCAGGCTGCCCGCGCACCTGGAAGGGCATGAGTCCATGTTTTGCCCGCGTTGCCGCGCCCCCATCCATTTGCAGGAGCACAACAACAGTGTGGAAGTCACCTGGGCGTTGCTGATCGCTTCCGCCGTGCTTTACATTCCCGCCAACCTGTTGCCGGTGATGAGCGTCTACATGCTGGGTCAGGGGGAGCCCTCCACCATCATTGGTGGTGTGTTGCATCTGCTGGAAGCGGGACAGTGGCCGCTGGCGGTGATCGTGTTCGTCGCCAGCGTGTTTGTGCCGCTGCTGAAACTGTTCGCCATCAGTTTCCTGCTGATCAGCATCCAGCGCCGGTCACGCTGGCGTCCGCATGAGCGCATGCTGTTGTACAAGGTGACGGAATACATTGGCCGCTGGTCGATGGTGGATGTGTTTGTGATTGCGATCCTGACCGGCTTGGTGCAGTTCGGCACCTTCGCGCACATTGACACGAATGTCGGCACCTTGTCGTTTGCAACGGTCGTGGTGCTGACCATGTTCGCCGCCCGCACGCTGGATGCGCATTTGATCTGGGATATTTCCCGCCAAGAGGAGCATGTTGCATGAGCGACGCCAATGGACAGCCTGAATTCCTGCCGGAAGTGGAGGTGCGCGAACAGCGCTGGCCTTCGCCGGTATGGTTGATCCCGCTGACCGCCATCCTGATAGGCCTGTGGCTGTTGTTGCAGGCATGGTACCAGCAGGGGCCGACCATCACGGTGCAGTTCAACAGCGCGGAAGGCATTGAGGCAGGCAAAACCGAAGTGCGCTACAAGGCGGTGACGGTGGGCAAGCTGCGCAAGCTGCGCCTGAGCGACGACCTGCAAACCATTGAGGCGGTGATCGACCTGAACAAGGAAATTGGCCGCCATCTGGGCAGCGACGCGCGTTTCTGGGTGGTCAGCCCGCGCATCAGCCGTTCCGGCGTTTCCGGGTTGAGCACCTTCTTTTCCGGCACCTATATCGGCATGGATCCGGGCACCAATACCGACGACCTGAGTTTTTATGTGGGGGAAGACCGCCCGCCGGTGATTGCGCCGAGCGAAAATGGCCGCCGCTTTTTCCTATTGTCCAATTCACTGGGGTCGATGGATGTGGGCGCGCCGGTTTTCTATAAGCAATTGCAGGTCGGTGAGGTGATCGACTACCAATTGATGCCGGATGGCAGCCAGGTGCGGCTGGAGGTCTTCATCCGTGACCCTTATTACGAGTATGTGCATTCCAACAGCCGTTTCTGGAATGCCAGCGGCGCGGAATTCACCATGACATCGGCGGGTGCGGAATTCCGGATGGAGTCGCTGGCCTCGTTCCTGATCGGCGGGGTGGCTTTTGAAACCCCAAGCTCTTTGCTGGCGGGTGATGTCAGCCCGGAAGGGGCGAGCTTCCCTTTGTATGGCCGTTACGCCGACACCCAGGAAAAGCAGTTCACCCAGCGGTTATATTACGTGATGTATTTCAACGGTTCAGTGCGCGGCCTGACGGTGGGGGCACCGCTGGAATACGAGGGCATTCCGGTTGGGCAGGTTGAAAACATTGACATCCGCCTGGACCGGGATTCGCTGGATGTGCGGGTGCCGGTGCTGGTGTCCATCCAGCCCCAGCATTTCGACAGCGCCATTACCCTGGCGGAAGCGGAAGAGGCGATGCGCAAGCTGGTGGAAAAAGGCCTGCGCGCCCGGTTGGAAACTGCCAGCCTGTTGACCATGCAGAAAGTGATCACCCTGAGCATGGAAAAGGATCCGAAACCGGCGCAGATCGTCAAGACCCAGTTTTACAGTGAGTTCCCGACCACCGGCGCGGCATTTGAAAACTTGCCACTGATGGCGGCGGATGTGATGGCGAGCCTGGAAGACACCCTTGATGGCGTCAACCGGCTGGTCAACGGCGGCAAGCTGGACAAGGCGCTGGATCAGGTGAACGCCGTGCTGGCGGAAACGGAACAGGCCATCAAAGCCGCCAAGGAAGCCATGCGCACGGTGGACAAGGACACCCTGCCCGGTGTTTCCCGTGACATCAACCAGATCACGGTGGACTTGGGCAAGACTTCGCAGAAAATCCAGGAATCCATGTTGCAGATTGACCGCCTGACCGCCCGCAACTCGCCCACCCAGCAGCAGTTGCAGGAAATGCTGGAAGAGTTGACCGCCGCCTCCCGTTCGGTGCGCAGCCTGACCGAAACCCTGCAACGCCAGCCTGCGTCATTGCTGCGCGGCAAGAAAGGAGAATGATGGCATGTTGAAGAATTTGCTTCCGGTGGCCTGCTTATTGTTGCTGGCGGCCTGCTCCAGTAGCCCGACGCTGTACCACACCCTCGCCGCTGACCCAGGCAATGTCGCAGTGGCCGCTGATGTTTCCCAGCGCATCCACAGCCTGGGGGTGGGGCCGGTCAAGCTGCCGACCTTGCTTGACCGCGAAGGGATGGTGGTGCGCAAGGATGCGACGACGGTGGAAGTGTCTGACACGCACCTGTGGGGCGGGCAATTGGAGGACGAATTCCTCAGCGCCCTTTCCCAGCAATTGCAGTGGCGGCTGCCCGCCACGCGGGTGCAGACAGTCCCTTGGGAACTGAGCCAGACCCCGCAATATCAGGTGGAAGTCAGGCTAGACCAGTTTGACGGCATGCCCGGCGGCAAGGCGGCGTTACGCGGGTTATGGCGGTTGCAGGCAGGCGCTGACGGCAAAATCCTCACCACCGAACCGGTGGCGCTGGAGCGCAAAACGGCGGAGCCGGGTGTGGCGGGTGTGGTCAAGGCGCAAAGCGCGCTGGTGGCCGATCTGGCCAACCAGATTGTGCGCAGCCTCGCCGCCCGCTAATCCTGCTTGACGAAGCTGAGGAAGAAGGTGACAGGCACGGCATTGCTGATGCTGCTGACGGCACCGATTTCCCGCAGTGTGGTCAGCCCGTTCGCCAAGTCAAAGGCCGCTGCATCCAGTATGATCGGGGCCACGGTGGAAACCTGCACGGTATCGCCGACATCGGCCAGGGCGACCAGCGCCGGGACTTCTTTTTTCACCCCATGCAAATCCAGTGTCACCGTAATGGGTTGGATGCCGGGTTTGACGCCGGTTTTGGTCAGGTCAACGCTGACGGTGGCGGTGGGGAAAGTGTTGGTTTCAAACAGGTGGTCGCGCATGCGGATGTTGCGGATATCGATATTGGTTTCCACGCTGCCCAGGTCAATGTTGAGGGTTCCCTGCCCGGCGGCGGTGATGACGCCGGAAAGCTTTTTGAAGGTATGGGGTTCCGCAATGTTTTCTTTCTTGATTGAGACGAAGTAAAGGGCTGATTTGTTTTTGTCCAGCACCCAGTCGGCGCAGGCAGGGCCTGACAGCAGGGCGAAGGCAAGGATGGGGCTGGCGGCAAGTGTTAACAGCTTAGGCATGGTAAGTGTCCTCTCCTGATTGGGGTTGGCGATGGCGCGCTGGCGCGGGCATCTGACAATACCGATTGTAGTTAGAAGCTGGAAACCGGGGCTAGCATTTCATGCACGTCGTGGGTCATGATGGCGAGAAATGTGGCAAGACCAATGTAGTACAGGGCGTAGGTGATCCGCAGTTCCGGCTTGACGGTGTAATACGCCTGGTTTTCCGGCGCTTCCGGGTCGAAATTCCAAGCGCGCATGACTTGCGGTGCCGCCAGAAATGCCATCAGGATCAACATGGGGCTGGGATAGTAAAAAAACATGCCGATCAGGACTGGCACACCCAGCAGCCAAATGCGTGGGCTAAGGATTGCCGTGATGCGCCCGCCGTCAAACGGGGACAGCGGGATTAGATTGAATAGGTTGATGAAGAAGCCTGCATAGGAAAGGGCCAACAGCAACTGGCTGTCAAAGCTGCGGGCGGCGAAATAGCAGGCGAAGGCGGCGAGTGTGCCAGCAAACGGCCCAGCGAAGCCCACATACGCCTCGGTTTCTGCATTATGAGGCATATCCTTCAGCTCCACCCAGGCACCAATGAAGGGGATGAACGTCGGTGCCCCCACATCCAGTCCCCGTTGCCGGGCGGCGATGTAATGCCCCATTTCATGGACGAAAATGAGGCCGACAAAGCCGACAGCGTATGGCCAGCCAAACACCAGCCCGTAGGCGAACACGGAAATCAGCATGGTGCCGCCCGTGGTCAGCACCTTGCCGAGTTTGCCTGCCGAAATCAGGTAAAAAAGCAGTTTGCCCATACTGGGGCTCCCTTGGTTCAGAGATTGGCGTCAGCGCCCTTGCGCCAGAATATTTTACGCAGAAAACCACCGCCGCCAAACAGTACGATGGCTCCCAGTTTCCAGAATTTAATCAGAAAGGCGGAAAGCACCGCCAGCAACCCCAGTTTCTTGGCGGCGACTCCGGCGACCAGCGCCGCCAGGCCATATTCCGCCACCTTGTCAGTGTCAGCATTGAAGTCGCTGTAACGCTTGCCGGTGTTGAAGTCCAGGTCGGCGAGCAGGGACTTGGCGGTTGGTTTCAGGCTTTCCACTGCGTCCACATCCGTGACCAGGTTCATGCTGATATAGCCTTCGCGCCCCAATGCCAGGGTATTGTAGTTGATGCCGTTCACCATGTCGGCGGGTTGCCCTTTGTCGCGGGATTCGATGGACCAGACCAATTGGCGGGCGCTGGCGTTGTACTGGGGCTTTTCAATCCAGCCCACCACTTCCATGGCGGGTATGCCGCGCGCTTGGCGTTCCTCGTTGCCAGCTTCCGTGCCTGCGCGGATGCTGGAAAGCAGTTCGTCGGCGTTCCAGTTTTTGGCGTCGTCGTCCTTGATATAGCCAGCGTTCTCATAGCTGACCACCATGAACCAGTCAGCGGTTTCATCGTGCTCGCCTTTAGGCACAATCATGCCCTGCGTTTGCGCAGAGGGGGTGTTGCCCATGGCGTTCAGCAGGTTCCTGGCTTCATGGGCAGGGATAAAGCCATAGCCTTTCGGCAGATTGAGGGTGGCTTGCCCTGCCACCGGGATTGCTTGTGGGCCTGCTTGCAATGCTTTGTGGGCGGCATCGACGGCAAAGTCCAATTCTTGCAGCAAGGCTTCTTCTGCTTGGGTGGGGGCCGGTTGGCCCATATCACTGTGTTGGGAAGGCGTGGCCGAACCCGCTGCGTGGAGCAGGGGAGCCGCTGATAACATGCCGAGAAGCAAGAGGTAGGGCAGCAAAGTGCCTGATTTCTTTTCCATCGTTGATAGCCCGTTAGTTATTTTAAGGGCAAATCTTAACCTGATTTTATCGTTTATAAAACCATTAGCTTGTTAAATTCCGTGACTAAGCAGAGTTTTTAGGCCCTCAATATCGACCAGTTCAATTTTATGGTCGTGGAGCGCAATCAGATCCTGTTTCGCCAGGTTTTTGAGGATGCGGGATAAGGTTTCAGGCCGGACAGACAGGCGTGAGGCAATCACATGTTTTGGCACATCCAAGGAAATAATATTGCAATAGTCAGGATGTTGGTGCGTTTCCAGCAGAAAATAGATCAGCCGGAAGGTGGCGTTATGCAGGCTCAAGCGGTCCACTTCATCCAGCAGCCACTGGATACGCTTGCTGAGTAGGCCCATAACGTTGAAGCACAGCAGGGGGGACTCGTTCAGGAACGCCAGGAACTGCACCGCCGGGATGCCAAGCACCTCCGCCTGCTTCAAGGCGGCGGCGTTCATATGGCACCTATTGCCTTCGGTGAACAGCATGGCTTCGGCGAAATTCTGGCCGGGGGGAATGATATTGATGATTTTTTCGTGGCCATCGGCTGTCAGGTGAAACAATTTGATGCAGCCGGAAAGGCAGATAAAGACTTCCTGTAAAGGCTCATCCTGGCGGAAGAGCATTTCACCTTCCTTGAGATAATGGGTTTTGGAATGTTGGAGCAGGATAGTGAATTGTTGGGGCGAAAATGCCTGTAGTAAGGGGGTGTGCCGTAACAACTCAATAATGCGGGTTTTAAATGTTATGGGGGGATTTGCTGGTTGGGATTTCATGTCCCCTGTTCCTCCTCTCCTAAAGCAGGTCGAGTGTAGCCCACATCCGCCAGGGATGTAAAACCTTCTGCTCCGTTTGCCAGTGCCCTGGTCTTTGGGGATACCCTGCCGTAATCCGCGATCTGCTTGATGTGTATCAAGGCCTGGTTCAGGTTGGAATGTGTAGGGTGTAAATGCCACTTTGCAATAAAGTTGGCTGAAAATTAAAGTAGAGAGAGGAAATCGTCATGGAGAGGGCTGCAATTGCATCCAATAATTCCGCAGTCAATCGCCGCAAGTATCACAGTTAGTCCTTGCCGCTGACCGGGTAAACCATAAGCGTGCTAAACGCCGGGCTTGCATGGGTAGGCTCGGCGTTTATTTATTTAGGCTATTGATCGTATGACCATTTGGTTTAAGGGCGATCCTGATTGATATAAGTCAATACCTGTTAGAAGTTTATACTTTACTATGATAAAAGCTTTAGATGGAGACTGGCGGTTGTGGAGACCAACCGTGGGCAATATTGAAAATATTAAATTAAATTAACCAGTTAGGAGAGAGAGGATGGCTATTGGCAAAGCAGTGCAGCGCGGCACGTTGATTTATATTTACGATCAGGAGGGTAAGGCCATAACCTCCATTTCCGCGCCCAGCCGCTGGCCGACGGATGGGCTGAAAGCCTATACCGCGAGCGACATCAGCGTGCAAAAGGGATCATTGCTTTATAGTTACGACAAAAACGGACGGCAAACAGGCATTGCGCCCGTAATGGCGGAGTAACGTACATCAGCAACCCGCATAGCGGTCATACCCCGCCGCTATGCACCACTTCATAATAGACTTTTTCCAACTCGTTCTTGTGTTTGGTCTCTTCATTAGCCAGATACAGGAACAGGTCATGAATCGGCCCTGGCTGCGTGCTTTGCGCCAGTGCGTGGTATTGCTCCATGGCGGCATGCTCACGCATTAACGCGTATTGCAGCACAGCCTGATCATCCGGTTGTTCGCCAAGATCAGGCAGGTGGATGCAGTCGGAGAACTTGTGGTCGTTGACCGGGCGTTCGATCTCCGCTTTCAGTTGCTCATCAATATCGCTGCGTTCCGCCAGGCCAGTGAACAGGTCGAAATGGCGTTGCTCTTCTTCCGCCAGTTCGTCCACCAGCCAGCGGATATTCTTGCGTACCTTGGGAGCCAGGGCGGTATAGAAATCACGTGCAGTGCGTTCAAACTCAGTGGCGATTTCCAGAATCTCTTGCAGGGTGGTTTTGCTTTTGAGCCTTTCGATATTGGCTTCACTGCTCATGCTGTTACCTCCTGTTGAGCAAATACGCTGTCGATACTGGCCGCGACCCGGTGACCGTCGGCTACGGCGTTGATAACATCCGGCCCTTTGACGCAATCGCCTGCTGACCATAACCAGGCTTCGGATGTACGTCCATCATGGTCAATCTGAATGCGGCCACGGTTCCAGTCCAGCCGTTCGGTGAGCTCATCGCCGAGGATACTGACATCCGCCATCTGACCAATGGCTTCAACGACCATTTCGCCTTCATGAACCTGCTCGTCAGCTTCATCGTATTTGGGGGCGAAGCGGTGCTCTTCATCGAATATCGACAGTACTTTCCAGGTTTTCAGGCCAACCAGCTTGCCGCTGTCGTCGAACACGCATTCGCGTGGGCCACGGCTGTCACGGATGTCGATCTGTTCTTCCAGCGACTCTTTCACTTCCACCGGGTCAGCGAGGAAATGCACACGGTCTTCCAGCGCGGTCAACGTGATATTGATATTGCCGTATTGTTGCAATTGCAGGCGGGCCATGCTGCGGGCGATATCCATCGCCACATTGCCGCCGCCGATAACGACCATGGATTTAGGTACGTCAACTTCTTCACCGGCCGTAATCTGGCGCAGCAGGTCAACGGCTTTGCGTACCTGCGGATGATCGGAACCAGGAATCCGGGTGGAACGGCCCAAATGCAGGCCAATCGCCATTACCACGGCGTCGTAGTCGTTTTCCAGTTGCTGCATGGAAATGTCCCGACCAACACGGTGGTTGTATTTGATATCCACACCCATGGCGGTAATCACGGCAATGTCTTTGTCCAGCGCATCGTAGGGCAGGCGGTATTCAGGGATGCCGTAACGGGTCATGCCGCCGCCTGCTGCCTGTGCTTCGAATACGGTGACTGCATGGCCTTTGCGCGCCAAGTCGAATGCAGCAGTCAGACCTGCCGGGCCTGCGCCGATAATGGCGACTTTTCTGCCCGTTGGGGCGGCTGGTTTGCCAATCAGCTCCAGCACCCGTTCCTGCGGAACCTGATCGATGATGTGGCGCTTGAGCCAGCGAATGGCGATTGGGTCACCTTCATGGCGTGCCGCGCAGGAATCTTCGCAGCGGTGGGTACAAACGCGCCCGCAGACTTGTGAAAACGGGTTGGTTTCGTACAGCAATTGCACGCCCAGGTCGTAATCACCCTCGCGTACCGCCTTGATGTATTGAGGAATCGACATGTGCGCAGGGCAGGTGGCGATACACAGCCCGCAGGACACACAGCGGTCTGCTTCCAGCTGCGCCTGGGCAATATCGTAGCCTTTGACCATCTCGACGAAGGAATCCATCCGCTGCTCAGGATGAAGTTCCGGCATCTCAATGCGTTCGCCAGGCGTCAGGTGCTTTTCTTCGTGGCGGCGGTAACCCAGTTTGGAATCATCCCAGGGTTTTTTATCCACGCCGGGCATGTACAGGAATTTGTCCGGGTCGATTTCCACCCATTTGTATTCATTGGACATGCTGAGTGAGGCGGTCATGCACACGTCCACGCACAAGGCGCACCAGCAGCAGCGGCCGTAGTCGATACGTGGGCGCAAGCCAGAATCGCCTTGGGTCGCAGGAATACCTTCCACCGGCAGCATGTCGATGGCACCATTTTGGCAGATGGCTTCGCAGGTGCCGCAGCCGATGCATTTTTCCAGATCATTCTGGTGGAAGCCGCGATAGCGGGCGGAGCCGGGGCGGTCATTGAGCGGGTCTTTGATCGTCACCGGCTCGCGGAACAGATTTTTCCACGCAGTAAACGGGGAAAGAACGTCACGGATACTCATCTTTCGATCTCCGGTGGATAAGTGTGGAGCGACACCAGCAAAGCGGCGACGTCGGAAATATTGGCGTTGACCACCATCCGTTCAAACAGCGCGATGGAATGCGTGTAGGACGGGCCGCGCACATTCACCCGGCGCGGATAACCGCTGCCATCGGTGACGAGGTAATAGCCGTATTCGCCACGGGAGCATTCCCCGCGAACATAGGTTTCACCACGCGGAATCTTCCAGTGCAGGACATTCGGCAGTGTGGTCATGACTTCGCCGGTTTTAGGCATTTTCGCCAGAATCTGCCGGATCAGGTCGATGGAGAGCAGGGCATCACGGCGGCGTACATCGGCACGGGTGAAAATGTCGGAGTCCTTACCGGTTACTGGTTCGAAATCCAGCTCGGGGTAGACCAGATAAGGGTGATCCTTGCGCACATCGTTGGCAGTGCCAGCCGCCCGCGCATTCGGGCCGGTAATACCGTAAGTGTCGATCCAGCCAGGGTCGATCACGCCGACGCCTTTAGTGCGTTTCTTGAACACGGCATTGTGGAACATGACCCGCTCGACATCGGCCAGCGTGCTTTCAAATTCCTGCAAGGTTTCTTCCATACGGGCAGTGAAACCTTCCGGCAGCCGGTCACGTACCCCGCCAGGGATGATGAACATGTGGTAGATACGGGCACCGGTCAGTTCCTCGAAACGATCCAGCATCAGGTCGCGCACGTAGGTCGTCCATTGGCCGATGACGCCCTGGCCGAGTGCACCCGCTTGTCCGCCGAGGTACATCATGTAGCTGTTGATGCGGCCCATTTCCAGAATCAGGGTGCGTATCCACTTCGCCATTTCCGGGATTTCCAGCCCGGCCAGTTCTTCGACGGCGGCGGCGTAGCAGTATTCGTTGAAATCCGGCTCGGGTACGCAGATACGGCAGACAATGGGGAAACACTGCATAAAGGTGCGGCGTTCCATCAGTTTTTCAAAGCCGCGATGCAGGTAACCGACGTGGGTGCGGCCTTCGACCACTTCGTCGCCGCACACGGTCAGCTCGATCGACATATTGCCGGTAATGCCGGGGTGCTGCGGGCCTTGCCACAGTTTCAGGTATTTACCGGAGGTGAGGTCGATGTCCAGTGTGCCGTCGGCTTTTTTCTGCGGGTACTGGCTGCGGTCTAATTCGAACATATCAGTCGTCCCCGTAAAGTTGTTTTTTCATGTGCGCCGCCGGGTCGTGGGTCTCACGGCCAGGCCGGTCACGGTAAGTTTCCCGCGCATATTCCAGCGTGTCGAAATCACGCCGGTAGGGTGGGGTGTTGTGCCAGCCTTCCAGAATGAATTCTTCATCGATGCGTGGGCTGCCGGGGAAATCGATGCCGAACATTTCATACAGTTCGCGCTGATAAGTCGCAGCAGCAGGCCACAGGTCGTGAATGCTTTCCATCGTTGCCGGGTCGCGTGGAATCATCACCCGCAGGCCAATATCCTGGCATTTGGGGCGATTGTGCAGCAGATAAGTCAGCTGGAACTGCTCATCCTCAATCCAGTCGACGGCGGTCAACAGCACCAGATGGGTGAAGCCTTCGTGGTCGCGCAGGTAGCGCAGCACGGCGTACAGACGGATGGCGTCCACGCTGAGGAAGGCCAGATCGTCACGCTGTTGGGTAAACTCGCCTAGGGCAAAACGTTGTTTCAGAGTGTCGTATAGTGCCTGCATAGCCATCACCAGTTGTAATCCGGCATATCCCAGTCATAGATGACGCTTTTCTGGTTTGCCTTGTACCAATCGAAGTTCTCGGCATACTTGTTAGCGCCTTCCGCCTTGCCTGCACGGATGATTTTTTTCAGTTCCTCAAACCCGGCCAGCAACGCTTCGGGGCGTGGCATACAGCCGGTGATGTACAAGTCGACCGGCAGGTAGTCATCCAGCCGCTTGATGGTGTTGTAGGAATCCCAGTACATACCGCCATTGATGGTGCAGGAACCTAAGCCCACCACGTATTTCGGGTTCTGCATCTGCTCGTAGGAACGGATCACGCGCTTGAGCGTTTTCACTGACAGATAGCCGGAAATCACGAACAGGTTGGCTTGCCGTGGGGTAGGCCGCCACTGGATGCCGTAGCGGTAGGCGTCGAAACGTGGCGTCATCAACGGGCGCATTTCAATTGCCCCACAGCCGGTGCCGAAGCCCAGAATCCACAAGGATTCGGAACGCGCCCAGTTGAACAGCTTTTCGACGATTTCGGTATAGGCCGCCGTTTGTACCGTCGGGCCTGCCTGACAGTAGTAATCCTGTAGGGGATTGATCTCAATCTCCTGGCCATCAGGCGTTTTGACGACGCGTTTGAGTAATTCTTCTTTCATATCATTACACCAATACTACGGCGAGAATGCCCAGCGGCACCGCCCAGATCAAAAACCAGCGGATTGATTGTTCCACCCGAAAACGTGGGAAGACCACGCCGACGATGGCAGACACCATGTACAGCAGGAACACTTTCAGGAACAGCACCGGCCAGCTGGCCGCGCCACCAAAGAACAGGTTCATGTACACCACGATCTTGGCCACCGGGAATAGCGCACGGTTGGTCTGCATCAGCGCCAGGAACGAAGAATGGTATTCAGTCGGTGGGCCAATCGGAATTTCCTGCGGTGCCAGCACCACGTCAAATGGCGGGCGCATCATGGAACCGAGGAACGACAGCATCGCTGCTGCCACGGCAAACGGGTTGGTAAACACTGTCCAGTTGAGAATGCTGCCTTGTTGTGCCGCCACAATCTCGGTCACTGACAGCGTTTGGTATTGCAGTGCCACGGCAAACACCGCCAGTGCAAATGGCAGTTCCGCCGCTGTCATCTGTGACAGCCCGCGGGTAATGCCGATGGCTGCGTAGGGGTGACCACTTTCCGCAGCACCCAGCGCCATGCCCAAGGTGCCGAAGAACACAAAGTACAGCGCCAGGATCAGGTCGCCTGCAAACGAGAAGTTGCTGAACATTTCCGAGCCGTAAATGGTCGGTACGAACAGCAGCAACCCAACCCCGCCAGATAAGCGGAACACCGGCCCCAGGTAGTACATGACACCGTGGGTAATGGAGGTGCGCAGCGCATAGTTCTTAATCAGATCGACATAGTTCTGCCAGACCGGAATGCCATGCCGACGCCCGACCCGGGCTGCGATTTTCTGGATCAGCGCGGTCATCAGAAAGCCGTAGTTGAAGACGATGAAGACTGTCAGTAGCGCCCACGGAATGCGCATCCAGTTAAAGTCCATGAGTGATTCCATCATTATCTTGGCCCCATCCACAGCACGTACACAATGATGACAAAGGCCAGCAAGTGAATTGCATAGGTCTGGCCATTGCCGGTATAGAAACGCCGCAGGATATCGGCAGCTGAATGCAGCAGCTCCGATACGGCTCCCCAGAAGCGCGTGACCAGCGGCTCGGTCATGAAGCCCATCGCCTTACGGTAGGGGGCGAAGAAGTTCCACGCAAAATGGGTGGTTTCCGGGCGGTACGGGCGTTCAGCCGCAAACACGATATTGAACTGTTTGACCCTTTGCGCCTTGCGGTTGACGATCAGCAGCCAGACGAACAGCGTGACGAAAATCGCGATGATCACGAGCATAATGCTGATCGGGCTCCAGTAACCATACTGACTGGTGATGGTCAGGCCTTCCCAGCTCAGGCCGCCACTGCCTGCAAAGAACTGCGACATGTAGATATCCACCTTGTGCAGGGCGACACCAGGAACCAGTGCAAATGCAATCAGGGCGGCGACGAAAATCATCTGCGGCAGAATGATCCAGAAGGGCGCTTCCCTGATCTTGCGCATTTCATCCTTCAACTGCCCCAGGAACACAGTATGGATCAGGCGGAACAGGTACAGGAAGGCAATAGGCCCGGCGAGGAAAATGATCACCATCGGTAGGCGGTATTCCGCACTCATGATTGCGTTGTAGAAAATCCAGCGCCCGCCGAAGCCGGACAGTGGTGGCACACCGGATACCGCGATAATACCAACCAGCACAGCAATGAAAGAGAGCGGCATCAACGTGATCAGCCCGCCCATGCGATACATGAGGCGTGTGCCGGTACGTTTAGCGATGCCGCCAACTGACAGGAACAGCATGGACTTGTAAATATAGTGGTTGATGACGAACATCAACGCCATCAGCCAGCCCAGATGATTCATCAGTGCCAGACCGAATACCGCGTAACCCATCTGGCCGATGGAAGAGTAAGCCAGCAGGCGCTTGGCGTCTTCCTGGAAAATCGCCAGCAGGTTGCCGACCAGAGCGGAAATCGCGCCGATCCACAGCATGACGTGGGTCAGTTCCACCCCGTAAAGCTGTTGCTTGCCCATGGTGATCAGCAACATGAACAGGCCGAACAGACCCGCTTTCAACAGGATGCCGGACACCATCGGCGAAACATCGGTTTCAGCTTCGGCATGTGCGCCGGGTAGCCAGATATGCACGCCTACCGCTGCGGTCTTGGTCATGAAACCGACAGCCAGCAGGACGAAAATCCATGGTGCCAGTGGTTGTTGTGCGACTTGTGCCAGCGCGGCCAGTTTGAACTCAGGTGCTCCCTGTGCTGCCAGGGCAAACCCGGCCAGGATCATGAAGGCACCACCCAGTGAGAACACCAGATAAGACAGCGCATGTGGTTCGGAATGCTTACCGCGCAGGATCAGGAAATAAGAGCCTACTGTCAGCAGTTCCCAGGCCGCAAAGAAGTCGAATGAAGTCTGCGCGTTGATCAACATCGCCAACCCTGCAAACATCAGCATGGTGGATGGATAAAAGCCCACCCGTTTCTTTTGCGTCTGGAAACTGGCCAGCAGGATCAGCGCCCCACCCGGCAGCATCACCGCCGCAAAGATTAGTTGCAACGGGTCATAGGCCGGATAATTGAGGTAGAACCAATACACCAACCCGCCAATCGCCAGCACGTTTTTAAGTTTCGCGGGCAGCCAATCCAGCGGCAGGAACAGCAGTGCAAACAGCAATGGAATTGCATGCAGCAGGTTGCCGTGACCGGACAAGTGACCCCACAGATACGCCAGCAGCCACGCCACGATCACTGCACTGAAAGCAATGTCCGCCTTGCCGGATTGCCAAGCCAGACCGGATTCATCGGCTTCACGTTTGACGGCATAACCAAACCAGCGGAACAGGTAGGCTGCTTCCACCAAAGCCCCGAACAGAATCAGGCCCAGCAGCCACAAACGCCCATCTGCCGCCAGATGATGCGCCAGATCCCATTTCGCATAGAAGCCGGGGAAGGGGGGCAGCCCGGTGAGCAGGGCAATGAAGGTGGCAAATGCAAACACCAGTACCGGTTGTTTCCGCAACGCTGCCCAGTCGGTCAATTCACGTTTCACCACCAAACCAGACAGCCAGAACAGCCCGGCTTTGGAAACTGCATGCGCCAGCAAAATACCGCCTGCAATGAAATAGTAAGCATCGCCCAGAATGTCGCGTTGCCCCACCACGGTCAGGATCAGGCCGATCTGCGCAACGGAGGAGTAACCCAGCAGGCGCCGGTCATTGGTTTGCACCAGTGCGAAAATATTGGCGGCGACAAACGTAATGATGCCGATAGCGGTTGCCGCAGGCAGCCAGACATCACCGCCAATCTGCAATAGTTTATCTGCTGCATAAATGGTGGCACCGCCAGTCGCTGTTGAGAAAATGGCGGAGAATGCAGGATGTGCGGATTCGTAAATATCCAGCCCCCAGCCATTGGCCGGGAACGGTTTCAGTTCCGCCAGCACGGCAATGAACAGCAGGAAGAACGCCATCGCCCCACCTTGCAACAGGCTGGCTTGCGCCGCCGCCATGTCGTCGATATTGAGCGTGCCGCTGGCGTGATACAGGAAAATGATCCCCACCAGCATCAAAATGGACACCACTTGCGACACGATCAGGTATTTGAAACCCGCCCCCAGCGCCCGCCGGTCAGCCGACAACAGCACCAGCCCAGCGGTGGCGATCACGGTCAGCTCCATGAACACGAACAGGTTGAACACGTCGCGGGTGAACACCACCCCGCACAGCGCCATGACGAAAATCAGCAGCACCGCCATCGCCTGCCGCCCCTGTTTGAACAGGGTGTCTTTCATGTACAGCGCGGAGTGCAGCCCAACCAGCGTGGTCAGCAGGGCCAATGCGGCTTCCGGCAACCCGACGCGGAAATTGATGGCGAACGGCGGCTGTGTGCCTGCGGTGAAAATCTCCACGCTGGCGGCACCATTCACGGCGAACGCATACAACCAGCTTCCCGCGATCCACGCCATCCCGGCCAGTGCGGCCAGGGTGACGGCGTAAGCCAGCGTCCGCCATTTGTTGGGCAACAGGCCGAGCAGGAAAGCGCCACCCAGCCCGGCGGCGATGATGTAGATTGGGCTTACCATTTCAGATCCCTGCATTTGGAGATGTCGAGCGTGCCTTTTTCTTCATGCAGCTTGTAGGCGTAGGTCAGCATCATGGCGGTGACGCCCAGGCCGATGACGATGGCGGTCAGCACCAAAGCCTGCGGCACCGGGTCGATAATGCGGGTGGCCGCGTCGGCGACAGGGACTGCCTTGTCCAGAATCGGCGCGGTGCGCCCGCGCATGTAGCCCACCGCCACCAGCACCAAGTTCACGCCGGTGTCGGCGACCGTAAACGACACAATGATGCGCAGGATATTGCGGTCAGTCAGCGCGCCATACAGCCCCATCAGGATCAGGATGAAGCCGGTGGCCATTGCAATCCAGTCCATTATGATTTCTCCGTTTCTGCCAGATTGGTCAGCATTGAGGTGAATTCCGCGCCGACTTTCAGGCCGACGAAACTGTAAATGAGCGGAATGGCTCCGGCGGACAGCAGCGCACCGAACTCGCCCAGCGGGAGGATGCGGTTGTCCAAAAAGCCGCCCGCCAGCAGCAGCCCCAGCACGCCGACCCCGACAAACACCAGCCCGGAAATGGATTCCAGCACAGCGATCAGCGTGTGGCTGAAGCGTTTGAGCGGGTCAGTCAACAGCAGCAGCAGCGCCGCTGACGCCAGAATGGCACCGCCCTGGAAGCCGCCGCCGGGCGTCAAATGGCCATTCACAAACACATATGCACCGAACAGCAAGATCAACGGCACCAGCAAACGGCTGCCAGTGGTTAACAATTCGCCGGATGGCGACAGCTTGCGTTGCAGGGCGCGGTGGCGTTTGTGGCCTTGCGACAGCACCATGCCGATGATGGTGGAAGCCAGGAACAGCACGGTCACTTCCCCGAGCGTGTCCAGCCCCCGGTAGGTGACGACAATGGCGGTGACGATATTGGCCGCGCCCAGATCCTGCGCGGTATGTTCCGCGTAATAGCGGGCGGTCTGGTTGAGTTCAGTGGCCGGAACGTAACCCTGCAACAAATGGGCGAAGATCCCCGCCAGCCCCAGCAGCAGCAGGAAAACGGCAAAATTCCTAATCATCGCTGCCTCCCCGCACCCGTCCGAGCACAAAGAAGAACAGGAAGGTGGTCAGGCCGCTGCCGATAGCCGCTTCAGTCATGGCTACATCAGGAGCAGCCAGGAACAGGAACATGACGGAGGCAAACAGGCTGACCAGCCCCGCCGCCAACATCGCGGTGGCGACCCGTCTGGCGCGGATCGTGATCCACGCCGCACCCAGCATGGCCACCACCAGCAGTGCGGCGATGGCGAGCAATACCATACTCATGATTTTCCCTCCTGGTCTTCGGCCAGCCGGTCAACCTTGGTCAGCGGGGATTTCGCAGCGCCCCGGCGATGGGCCGTGCTGGCGATGACTTGCGCGGAAACCGGGTTGGTGAAAATCAGGAAAACGCCGATCAGCAGCAGTTTCCAGCCCCATGCCGGTTGCAGGCAGGCGGCTCCGGCCAGGGTCAACAACGTGCCCAGCGTGGTGGTTTTCGCTCCAGCTTGGATACGGTTGTAAATGTCCGGCATCCGCACCAGGCCCAGCCCGCCAAACAGCAGGAAGGATGCGCCCCCCACCAGCAGCGCACCGCCAGCCATGTCGAGTATTGGTTCCATTAGAAACGGCCCTCCAGATAGCGGGCGGCGGCAATGACGCCGAGGAATGACAGCAGCGCGTACACCAGCGCTGCGTCCAGGTAGACGCCACGGTTTTCCAGCAGCGCCGCCAGCACGATGAAGGTGATGGCGATGACGGTCAGCACGTCAAACGCCACCACCCGGTCCATCCGCGACGGGCCACGCACAAAACGCACCAGCGCCAGCAGGAATGCGGCTCCGGCGATACCGGCGGCCAGCATGATCAGCACATCAACCATACATCACCTCAAGATAGGACTCGAACCCGCTGACAATGTGCGCGGTGGCTTCCTCAATATCGTCGGCCTCCATCCTCACCCAGTGCACATATAGCCATTCGCCCTCCAGTTCCACACTCAAGGTGCCCGGTGTCAGGGTGATGGAGTTGGCCAGCATCAAACGCCCCATGCGGGTTTTCAGTTTGGTGCGCACCTTGACGATGGCGGGGTTGAGCGGCAGGGACGGCGTCAGCACAATGGCGGCCAGCTTGAAATTGGACTTGAACAGTTCCTTGAAAAAGTAACCGTAGTAACAAAAGCCAGCCACGATGGCGGCGGGAGTGAAACGGAATTCGGTGAAGAATGACAGGCCGTTACGGTATGACAGCGCGATAATGAGGGAGATGGCAGCGCCTACAATCAGGACATCAGTGTCCAGTTTGCCGTTCAGCATCAGCCAGAACAGCATGAGTGTCGCAAACATGATGATGACATTGCGGCCCTTGCTTTTACCCGTGTGCATGGTTGTTGTTCTCCTTTCCAGAGCCAATAGTGAGGCGGATATTCTCTCAGATTGGCGCACATAAGTTTATTAGGAAAGAATTATATTCTTAAAATCTTCATAAAAAGAACTAGTGATAATAGTTATTAGGCCTTTTTTGATAAAAAAGTATCTTTTCCATGTTTTCGCTTCTGTTGCTGCACTGCATCCGCTACAATCGCCCGGTTCAGTAATAAGCTGGCAGGAGAGCGCCGCCCATGTAGCGGCCGCCGAAGGCGCAATTCCGCCCGGAAACGCTCAGGCAAAAGGACTGGCAGTGCTATATCTGACTCTGGAGAGCAGCGCGGACGCGCTCACCGAAGGGTAGTAACTTGATGCTCTGCCCCCTGCCCCCCTTGCGGGGGAAGGGTTGGGGAAGGGGGGTAACAAGGAATCTCTCAGGTAGAAGGACAGAGGGGCGGCAGATCAAGCGGTCTGCCGCCCTTTTTTTATGCCTGAACCGGGAGGAAAATATGCAACGAACTGCCCTTTACACCAAACATTTGCAAGCCGGTGCCAAAATGGTCGATTTTGCTGGTTGGGAAATGCCCATCCATTACGGCTCGCAACTTCAGGAACATCATCAGGTGCGCAATGACGCCGGGATGTTCGATGTGTCGCACATGACCATCCTCGATCTGCGCGGAGCCGGTTCCAAGGCTTACCTGCAACGCCTGCTGGCCAATAACGTCGACAAATTGAAAGAATCCGGCAAAGCCTTGTACAGCTGCATGCTGAACGGGCAGGGCGGGGTGATCGACGACCTGATCGTGTATTTCATCACCGATAGCCAATGGCGCATCGTGGTCAATGCCGCTACCCGTGAAAAAGATATTGCCTGGATGCAACAGCAGATCGCCGGTTTCGACGCCACCCTGACCGAACGTGATGACCTGGCGATGATTGCTGTGCAAGGCCCCAATGCCCGTTCCAAAGTCCTGGGCATCATGCCTGCCAATGAAGTCGCCATTGTCGAGCCGCTGCAAGCGTTCTACGGCGCATTTGTTCCCCCTTCCCCACCGGCGGGGGATGACGCCTCCTGGTTCATTGCCCGCACCGGCTACACTGGCGAAGACGGCTTCGAAATGATGTTCCCCGCCACCCAAGCAGAAAAAGTCTGGGATGCGCTGTTGGCGGCGGGAATCAAACCAATTGGCCTGGGCGCGCGCGACACCTTGCGTTTGGAAGCCGGGATGAACCTCTATGGCACTGATATGGATGAAACCACATCCCCGCTGGTTTCCGGGCTTGGCTGGACAATTGCATGGCAACCGGCAGAGCGTGATTTCATTGGCCGCCCGGTATTGGAGGCGCAAAAAGCCGCCGGTGTTGCGCAGAAATTCGTTGGTTTGGTGCTGGAAGGCAAAGGCGTGCTGCGCAGCCATATGAAGGTTGTGTGTAATGGCGGTGAAGGGGAAACCACCAGCGGCACTTTTTCGCCTACACTCGGTTTGGCGATTGCGCTGGCGAGGGTTCCGGCGGATTGTGGCGGCACTTGTGAGGTCGATATTCGTGGCAAGCTGCATCCGGCCCGGGTGGTGAAGCCGGTTTTCGTGCGCAATGGCAAATCTGTTTTGTAATCAAGTTTTAGGAGTAACAACAAATGAGCAGCATTCCATCTGACCTGAAATACACCAAATCCCACGAGTGGGTGCGTGACAATGGCGACGGCACTGTCACCGTGGGGATTACCGACCACGCGCAGGAACTGCTGGGTGATCTGGTGCATATCGAATTGCCGACGGTCGGCGCGGAATACGGCGCGGAAGACGGTTGCGCGGTGGCTGAATCCGTCAAGGCCGCTTCCGACGTTTATGCGCCAGTCCCTGGTGTCGTCATCGATGTCAACGAGGCGCTGGATAAGGCACCGGAAATGATCAATTCCGACCCTTATGGCGACGGCTGGATGTTCATCATGCGCGTGGATGACGAAGACGCGCTGGGTGAATTGCTGGATGCTGAAGCTTACGAAGAAGTGGCGGCGGAAGCGTAAGACTAATTTGCACGGGGATTCCCCCATTCCAACAGGTAACGACTGAATGACAAGCTTGTACGAACTTGAGCAACACGATGATTTCATCGCCCGCCATATCGGGCCATCGGCGGCGGATACACAGGAAATGCTGCAAACCGTGGGCGCGGAGTCGCTGGATGCGCTGATCCACAGTACGGTTCCGGCCAGCATCCTGCTGAATGCCCCGTTGGCGCTGGACGGGAGCCGCACTGAAACCGAGGTGCTGGCTTACCTCAAGCAACTGGCGATGCAAAATAAGGTGAACAAGTCGTACATCGGCATGGGCTATTACGACACCATCACGCCGCCAGTCATTCTGCGTAATGTGCTGGAAAATCCGGGCTGGTATACCGCCTATACGCCGTACCAGCCGGAAATTTCCCAGGGCCGTCTGGAAGGTCTGCTGAATTTCCAGCAGATGGTCATTGACCTGACCGGCATGGACATCGCCAATGCCTCGCTGCTGGATGAAGCCACCGCAGCGGCGGAAGCAATGGCGCTGTGCAAGCGTTCCAACCGGCTGAAGACGGACAAATTCTTTGTGGACGCGGGGCTGCATCCGCAAACCATTGATGTGCTGAAAACCCGCGCCCAGTATTTCGGCTTCGAACTGGTTATCGGCAACCCGCACACCGATCTGGCGCAGCACGAAGTGTTCGGCATCATGCTGCAATACCCCGGCACCACCGGCGCAGTGGCGGATATTGCAGCCGTGATCCGACAGGCGCATGAACAAAAGGCGCTGGTGTGTGTTGCCGCCGACCTGATGGCGCTGGTGATGCTGAAAGCACCGGGCGCGATGGGTGCGGATGTGGTGTTTGGCAACTCGCAGCGTTTCGGCGTGCCGATGGGCTTTGGTGGGCCGCACGCCGCGTTCTTCGCCACCAAGGACGCCTTCAAGCGCACCATGCCGGGGCGCGTGATCGGTGTTTCCATCGACAGCCACGGCAAGCAGGCGCTGCGCATGGCGATGCAGACCCGTGAACAGCATATCCGCCGTGAAAAGGCGACTTCCAACATCTGTACGGCGCAAGCCTTGCTGGCGAACATGGCGGCGTTCTATGCCGTGTATCACGGGCCGGAAGGCTTGAAGGCCATTGCCGGACGCATCCACCGCCTGACCAATATTCTGGCGAAAGGCTTGCGGCAAAAGGGTGTGGAGCTGCTGGATGACACCTGGTTCGACACGATCACCCTAGTTTCTTCCCCAGCCCTTTCCCTGCAAGGGGGGAAGGGCGCTGGCGTGAATTTCCGGCAGTGTGCGGATGGGAACATTGGCGTCAGTGTGGATGAATGCAAAACAGGCGCGGACATCGCCGAGTTGTTCGACATCCTGCTGGGCGACGGGCATGGGCTGGATGTGGCCACCCTCGATGCCGAAGTGGTGGCGGAAAATTTCAGTGGTATCCCGACAGCTTATGCACGCGATACGGATTTCCTTACCCACCCGGTGTTCAATACCCACCATTCCGAATCCGAGATGCTGCGCTACCTCAAGCGGCTGGAAAACAAGGATTTCTCGCTGGCGCACGGGATGATCCCGTTGGGTTCCTGCACCATGAAGCTGAATGCGACGGCGGAAATGATACCGGTCACTTGGCCGGAGTTTGCGGGCATCCACCCGTTTGCACCGAATGAGCAGACGGTGGGCTACCGCGCCATGATCAAGGAACTGGAAGACTGGCTGGTCGAAGTGACCGGCTACGACGCCATTTCCATGCAGCCGAATTCAGGCGCGCAGGGTGAATACGCCGGGCTGGTGGCGATCCGCCGTTATCAGGAAAGCATCGGCCAGGGGCAGCGCGATGTGTGCCTGATCCCCAGTTCCGCGCACGGCACCAATCCGGCGTCAGCGGCAATGGCGAACCTGAAAGTCGTGGTGGTCGAGTGTGACGCCAACGGTAATGTGGATGTGGCGGATTTGCGCCTCAAAGCAGAAAAGCACGCCGACAACTTGTCATGCCTGATGGTGACTTACCCTTCCACCCACGGTGTATTCGAGCAGGAGATTGTGGAAATCTGCGGGATCGTGCATCAGTTCGGTGGGCAGGTGTATATGGATGGCGCGAACCTGAATGCACAGGTGGGCATTTCCAAGCCGGGCAAGTTCGGCTCTGACGTGTCGCATCTGAACCTGCACAAGACTTTTGCGATTCCGCACGGCGGCGGCGGCCCGGGCATGGGGCCGATTGGGGTGAAGGCGCATCTGGCACCGTTCCTGCCGGGGCATGTTGTGCTTGATTCCTCCCCCCACCCCAACCCCTCCCCCGCAAGGGGGGAGGGGCTAAAAGATGGCGTTGGCGCGGTTTCCGCAGCGCCTTATGGGAGTGGGGCGATCCTGCCGATTTCCTGGGCGTACATCAAGCTGATGGGGGCGGAGGGCCTCAAGCGCGCAACTGAGATGGCGATCCTCAACGCCAACTACATTATGCAGCGGCTGTCGGCGCATTATCCGGTGCTGTTCCGGGGGGCGAATGGGCGGGTGGCGCATGAGTGCATTATTGACATTCGCCCACTCAAGGCGGCGTCCGGGATTGATGAGTCTGATATTGCCAAACGTTTGATGGATTATGGTTTCCATGCACCGACCATGTCGTTCCCGGTGGCGGGCACGTTGATGATCGAGCCGACCGAATCCGAGCCGAAAGAGGAGCTTGACCGTTTCTGTGAGGCGATGATTGCGATCCGTGAGGAAATCAACAAGGTGCAGGAAGGCGTCTGGCCTGCTGACAATAACCCGTTGGTGAATGCGCCGCATACGCTGGACGATCTGGTGAATGCGTGGGAACGTCCCTATACCCAGGCCGAAGCGGTGTTCCCGGCGGGCGTCAGCCCGACGGCGAAATACTGGCCGACCGTGAACCGCATTGACAATGTGTATGGCGACCGCAATCTGGTGTGTTCCTGCCCGTCGGTTGAGGCTTATCGGTAAGGGTTTCAGGACGTTAAATAAGGGGCGACCCAAACAAGTCGCCCCTTAGCCCCCACAGCCCTATTAGATTGGTTTTTTGTCTTTAGTTAGCCCCGTTATTAGAAATGCTTGCCTTGTTGCATTTGTTTGGCTGGCGCTGGTTTGTGTTTGTCATTGCCATACTTTTTGACCACATCCCGGTTATTGGCGAGCTTGGTGATGTTTTTGCTTAACGCCAGCTCTTTGGACGCCGCGTTTTTGCGTTCCCATTTGGTGATCTTGTGATCCTTGTTGGCGGCTTTGATGGTTGCCTTGAGCTTGCCCAGTTCGGTGCGCAACTGGCGGGTTTCGCTGGGGGTCAACTTGCCGCTTTTCACGCCGCTGTCAATGCGTTGTCCCAGTTTGTAGGTATTGGCCTTGAGCACTTCGTGGTGCGGCGCTGCGAAGGCGGCAGAAGAGGCGAACAGGATGGCAGTTACCAATGCGCCAGAAAAAATGGTTTGGATTTTCATAAGATTACTCCTTGTGGATGTTAGTGTGTGTCAGTGTTTAAGCTTTCGATGGAGTAACTTTACGGCTGAATCGGGCAACAAAAATGGCCGGAATGTGTAAAGAAAGTGAAAATGGGTAGTGACGGGGTGCCTAAGCATCCCCCGCTTCCGCCTGTTCCGCCCTGCTGAGTTGGCTGCGGACGACCGCCTCCGTGAGCCGGGCGGAGCACAGCTCGATGAAATGGTAAGCGTACCCGCGCAGATAATGCCCATAGCGCACGGCGATCAGGGCTGTGTTGGCGGCGAACAGGTGCGTGCAGTCCAGCATGCGCAGCCCGGCGTCACGTTGCGGGCTGTACGCCATCGCCGCCACGACGCCCACACCCAACCCCAGCTCGACATAGGTTTTGATCACGTCGGAATCCCGCGCCGACATGACAATGTCCGGCGTAATGCCCGCCTTGCTGAAGGCTTCATCAATCACCGCCCGCCCGGTAATGTTCTTGTCATAAGTGACCAATGGGTAGGCCGCTATGTCTTCCAGGGTGATGAATGCTTTGGCGGCCAGCGGGTGCCCCTCAGGCGCAATGGCAATATGGCTCCAGGTGTAAAACGGGAAATGCGCCAGGTTGGCGGCGTTCTCCAGCGATTCCGTGGCGATGCCAATGTCTGCGCGGCCTTCCTGCAACAGGACGGCGATTTCGGCGGGCGTCGCCTGCAACAGGATCAAATGCACCTTGGGAAACTGCTTTTTGAACTGCATGACGACTGGCGGCAGCGCATAACGCGCCTGTGTGTGCGTGGTCGCAATGGTCAGGGAGCCTTCTTCCCGGTTGCTGAACTGTTTGGCCGCCTGCCGGATGTTATTGGCGTCCAGCAGCATCCGCTCGACAATGGCCAGCAATTCCCGCCCCGGTTCGGTCAGGCCCAGCAGGCGCTTGCCCCGGCGGATGAACAGCTCGACGCCGAGTTCATCCTCCAACTCCCGGATATGTTTGCTGACGCCGGATTGGGACATGAACAGCGCGTTGGCGACATCGGTCAGGTTGAAATTCTGCCGGGCCGTTTCACGGATAATGCGCAGTTGCTGGAAATTCACGGTCATCCCCCTTGGGTGGCGTCGGCAAACACCCGCAATTGCAACGGCAGTAGGCGCACCAATTGGCCTTGCACCAGTTGCAAGGCACCGATGTGCTGGGCAGGCAAGTCGACCTCATAGAATTGTGTGCTGGAATTCACCTGCGTCAACTCCACCCGCGTCATTGGCCCGAATGGCAGGATGCGGCTGATATGCGCCGGGACGCCATCATTGCCATTGTCAGGCCGTGCGGTTGGGATAATCTGCAATTCATGCGGACGGGCGAACGCCACCACCTGCGCATTTTCCTGCACGCCCGTCGGCGCGCTTGCCAGCGGCAGCCGCCCACTTTCCGCATGCAGCGCCCCTTGCGACCATTTGCCTTCAAAACGGTTGACCGGGCCGAGGAAGTTGTAGGCGAACGGTGTCGCGGGCTGGTTGAAGACCTCCAGCGGCGAACCAGTCTGTTCGATTTTCCCACGGTTCATCAGCACGATTTCGTCCGCCACTTCCAGGGCTTCCTCCTGGTCATGGGTCACGAAAATGGAGGTGATGTGCAATTCGTCATGCAACTGGCGCAGCCAGCGGCGCAATTCCTTACGCACCTTGGCGTCCAGCGCGCCAAACGGCTCATCCAGCAGCAACACGCGCGGCTGCACCGCCAGCGCGCGCGCCAGGGCAATCCGTTGGCGTTGCCCGCCGGACAATTGTTCCGGGTAACGTTTGGCCAGCGCGCCCAGTTGCACCAATTCCAGCAGCTCCGTGACTTGCTTGCGGATGGCCGCCTCAGGAGGGCGGAGCGCTTTCGGCTTGACGCGCAAGCCAAAGGCGACGTTGTCAAAGACGCTCATGTGCTGGAACAGCGCGTAATGTTGGAACATGAAACCGATCTTGCGGTCACGGACATGCATGTTGGAGGCGTCCACGCCTTCGAGGATGATCTGCCCGCTATCCGCACGTTCCAGGCCCGCAATGATGCGCAGCAGGGTGGTTTTTCCACAACCGGATGGCCCCAGCAATGCCGCCAGCTTCCCGCTTGGGAATTCCAGCGAGACATTGTCCAGCGCTTGAAAGGCAGCGAAATGTTTGTGGATCTGTTTGACTTCTATGCTCATGGGTATCTCAGTTAGCGGGTCAGGAGGTCATCCATTGACATTGCAGGCCGCGTCCGATGGCTTGCCAGCATTGGCATAGCCAGCTTCCGGCGGTAGGGGCGGCATCTGCCTGATGGCGCTCCCGTTGGCAATACTGGATGAATGTTTCGGCAAAACGTTTCATGTTGTCCTCCTTTCCACATAGAGCTTGATTGCCAGTGTCGCCAGCGCGAGCAGGGCCAACAGTGAAGCCACTGCAAACGCGGCGGAAAACTGGTATTCGTTGTAAAGAATCTCGACCTGCAACGGCAGCGTGACGGTTTGCCCGCGCAAATGCCCGGAAACCACCGACACGGCGCCAAATTCGCCCATCGCCCGCGCATTGCACAGGATCACGCCGTACAACAGCCCCCACTTGATGTTGGGCAAGGTGACAAGCCAGAACGTCTGCCAGCCGGAAGCGCCCAGCGACACCGCCGCCTCCTCCGCCTCATTGCCCTGCGCCTCCATCAAGGGGATCAGTTCTCGGGCGACAAACGGGAAGGTGACGAACACGGTCGCCAGCACAATCCCCGGCACGGCGAAAATGACGGTCATGTCATGGGCGGTCAGCCATTTGCCGAACCAGCCGTTGACGCCAAACACCAGCACGTACATCAGGCCCGCCACCACGGGGGAGACAGAAAATGGCAGGTCAATCAGGGTCTTGAGCAATTGCTTGCCGCGAAAGTCGAATTTGCTGATGGACCACGCCGCCGTGACGCCAAACGCCACATTCAGCGGGATGGCGATGAGGGTGGCGATGAGGGTGAGGGTGATGGCGGAAAGGGTGTCGGGTTGGGCAATGGCTTCCCAGTACGCCGTGTAGCCTTTGCGCAACGCTTCGGTGAACACCGCCAGCAATGGCAGTAACAGGAACAGGGCGAAAAACGTCAGCGCCACTGCCAGGATGCCCCATTTCACCCAACGGGCTTCGCGGGTCGCCGGGTTGGACTCGTAATAGGTTTGGCCATGCTGCTGGGCATGCAGGCCGCCAACCATGCCGCTCATACGCCATCCTCCCCGCTCAGGTAGCTGCTCCGCCGTGCTGTCCAGTGCTGCAACCCATTGATCAAAAACAACAAGATGAATGAAACCACAAGCATGACGGCGGCAATGGCGGTGGCTCCGGCGATGTCGAATTGGTCCAGTCGGGTGATGATCAGCAACGGGGTGATTTCAGACACCATTGGCACATTGCCTGCAATGAAGATGACCGAACCGTATTCGCCGACGGCGCGGGCGAACGCCAGGGCGAAGCCGGTCAGGATGGCGGGCAGCAAGGCGGGCAGGATCACATGGCGGAATGTCTGCCAGCGGCGCGCGCCCAGGGTGGCGGCGGCCTCTTCAAATTCCGGGCTCAAGTCCTGCAAGATGGGCTGGATGGTGCGCACCACAAACGGCAGGCCGATGAATGTCAGCGCCACCAGGATGCCCAACGGCGTAAAGGCGACCTTGACGCCATACGGTGCCAGCAGGCTGCCGATCCAGCCGTTTTGCGCATACAGTGCGGACAGCGTGATCCCGGCGACGGCGGTCGGCAGCGCGAAAGGCAGGTCAATCAGTGCATCCACCAGGCGCTTGCCCCAAAAGTTGTAGCGCACCAGCGACCATGCCAGTAAGGAGCCGAAAACCACATTGATGGCGGCGGCGAGTAGTGAAGTCAGAAATGACACCCGATAGGATGCCACGACTGGGGGCGCTGTAATGGTCGCCCAGAATTCCGGCAAGCTTTGTGCGCTGGCCTTGATGAAAATGGCTGACATGGGAATCAGCACCAGCAACGACATATAAACCAGCGTGTAACCCAGTGAAAGGCCAAACCC
This sequence comes from Candidatus Thiothrix phosphatis, assembly GCF_035668035.1. Lineage (NCBI taxonomy): Bacteria > Pseudomonadati > Pseudomonadota > Gammaproteobacteria > Thiotrichales > Thiotrichaceae > Thiothrix > Candidatus Thiothrix phosphatis. The sequence goes on from NZ_JAYMYJ010000112.1 coordinate 96,881, forward strand.
GGGGATAACGCCAGATGTCGCGGAATGCGCCGTGCGCGTGTAGGCCATAAATCCTGCTCTCCCTTGCTAAATAAAGTGGAGGCCCTATAAGCCTCCGCTTTTATTTATTGTCCCTTGATTTGGTCAAATGTCCCGCCATTGCTGAAATGGACGGACTGCGCTTTACTCCAATCGCCAAACAATTCATTCAGCGTAAACAGTTTAACTGGCGCAAACTGGGATTTATATTTCGCCAATGCCGCTGCATCACGCGGGCGGAAATAATGTTTGCCGATAATATCCTGGCCTTCCGGGCTATACAGGTGTTCCAAATAAGCTTTCGCCAATTCTTCTGTGCCATGCTGGGTGGCGTAGCGTGTCACGACCGCGACTGGCGGTTCTGTCAGGATGGAAAGGGATGGGGTGACAATCTCATAATCGTCCTTGCCCAGCTCATTCAGCACCAGATAAGCCTCGTTTTCCCATGTCACCAGCACGTCGCCGACGCCGCGTTGCGTAAAGGTGGTGGTGGAGCCGCGCGCGCCGGTGTCCAGCACTTTTACATTGTCAAAGATTTTTTTGACGAAGGCTTTGGCGGTTTCGTCATTGCCGCCCGGTTGCTTGAGGGCGTAACCCCAGGCCGCCAAATAATTCCAGCGCGCGCCGCCTGAGGTTTTCGGGTTGGGGGTGACAACTTCGACGCCTTCTTTGGCCAAGTCTGGCCAATCCTTGATGCCTTTGGGATTGCCCTTGCGCACCAGGAACACAATGGTGGAGGTGTATGGGGTGGAGTTGTCCGGCAGTTTGGCCTGCCAGTCTTTGGACAGCAGGTTGCCTTGGGTGTACAGGGAGTCAATGTCATAACCCAGCGCGAGGGTGGCGACATCGCCTTCCAGGCCATCCAGCAGGGCGCGCGCCTGTTTGGCGGAGCCTGCATGGGATTGCTCAATGGCAACCGTGTCCCCGGTTTTTTCTTTCCAGTATTTGGCGAAAGCAGCATTATAATCTGCATACAATTCGCGGGTAGGGTCATAAGAAACATTACGCAGTTTGACATCATTTGCAAAAGCAATATTGGTCAATGTTCCAAGCCCTAGCGTCAGCGCCAAAATATAATGACGGGTTTTATTGAACGCCATGTTTATTACCTCTGTAGGTGGTTAATAATGATGGGCTTGAATATATCGACATTGCTTTTATGAACAAACCAAGAAAAACTGCAATGCTTATGCCTATATTTGCTATGGGTGTTTATTTCATAGGGTCACCATTCCCGCGCCGACCGTATTATTGGTGCTTTCATCAATCACGATAAAAGCACCAGTGCTGCGGTTTTTTTCATACGGGTCAATAAACAATGGCTGCGCCAGTTTAAAACTGACACGGGCAATATCATTCATCGCCAATTGCGCCGCCTCCTGCCGTTCCAAGGTATTGACATCCATCCGCCAGGCAATCCCGGTCAGCTTGGCTTTGGTGTCGCGGGTGGTGTGGCGGATCAGGTAGGTGCGGGTGCGTTCCAGCGGCGTTTCCGCCAGCCAGCAGACGGTGGCTTCCAGTTGCTTGGTCTGGAGGGGCGGTTCGTCGCTTTTCACCAGCATGTCGCCACGCGAAATGTCGATTTCATCGGCCAACAGCAGGGTGATGGATTGTTCGGCTTCGGCTTCCTGCAAGGGTGCGCCGCCCAGTTCAATGGCCTTGACCGTGCTGCTGAGGCCGGAAGGCAGCGCGGTGATGCGGTCGCCCACCTTGAGATGGCCGGATTCCACCCGCCCCATGAAGCCACGGTAATCGTGCAGTTGCGGATTGGCGGAGTCCTGTGGGCGGCAGACGTATTGCACCGGGAAACGGAACGGCGCGGCGTGGCGGCGTTGCGCACCAGGCGCAGTTTCCAGGATCTCCATCAGGGTTGGGCCTTGATGCCAGCCGAGCTTGTCGCCGCGCTCCACCACCATGTCGCCCTTGAGGGCGGACAGCGGCAGGAAGTTGACATCGCGGATGCCCAGTTGCTCGGCAAACGCCAGGTAATCCTGTTTGATTGCCTCGAAACGCTGTTGGCTGTAATCCACCAGATCCATCTTGTTCACGGCCACCAACAGGTGCGGCACGCCAAGCAGGTGCGCCAGATAGGAATGGCGGCGGGTCTGGGTCAGCACGCCCTTGCGCGCATCCACCAGGATGATGGCGAGGTTGGCGGTGGAGGCCGCCGTCACCATGTTGCGGGTGTATTGCTCATGCCCCGGCGCATCCGCAATGATGAACTTGCGCGTGCCGGTGGAGAAATAACGGTAAGCCACATCGATGGTGATGCCTTGTTCACGTTCAGCCTGCAAGCCGTCGGTCAGCAGCGACAGGTCGACATCCTGCAAGCCGCGTTTCTCTGAAGTCTTGGCGAGCGCGTGCAGCGTGTCGGCCAGGATCACTTTGGAATCGAACAGCAGCCGCCCGATCAGGGTGCTCTTGCCGTCATCCACGCTGCCGCAGGTCAACAGGCGCAGCAGGCCGTGGTCTTCTAGCGGATGTGTCATTCAGAAATACCCCTCTTTCTTGCGTTGCTCCATGGCCGCTTCGGAAGCCTGGTCATCCAGGCGGGTGGCACCGCGTTCGGTGACCGTGGTGGTGGCGGTTTCGGCAATGATCTTTTCAATGGTGTCCGCGTCCGATTCGACCGGCGCGGTGCAGGTGATGTCGCCGACGGTGCGGAAGCGGACTTGCAGGTTGATGACTTCCTCATCCGGTTTGGCGGGCGTCAAATGGGTGATGGGCGTAATCGCGCCGTTCCGTTTGACGACCGGGCGCTGGTGGGCGAAATAGATGCTGGGCAGTTCCAGCTTTTCGCGTTCGATATATTGCCAGACATCCAGCTCAGTCCAGTTGGAAATCGGGAAGGCGCGGATGTTTTCGCCCTTGTGGCTGCGGGCGTTGTACAGATCCCACAATTCCGGGCGCTGGTTTTTCGGGTCCCACTGGCCGAACTCGTCGCGGAAACTCATGATGCGTTCTTTGGCGCGCGCCTTTTCCTCGTCGCGGCGGGCCCCGCCGATGCAGCAGTCAAAGCCGAATTCCTCAATCGCTTCCAGCAGTGTGACGGATTGGTGCTTGTTGCGCGATTCGTCCGCATGTTTGAGCACAACCGTGCCGCGCCGCATCGAGTCTTCCACCGAACGCACAAGCAGGCGTTCGCCCAGCTCGGCAGCCGTGCGGTCGCGGAATCCGATCACTTCCGGGTAATTGTGGCCGGTGTCGATATGCAGCAAGGGGAACGGGAAGCGCCCAGGGCGGAAGGCTTTTTCCGCCAGCCGCAGCAGGCAGATGGAATCCTTGCCGCCGGAAAACAGCAGCGCCGGGTTGCCGCATTGCCCGGCAACTTCGCGGAGGATGTGGATGGCTTCAGCTTCCAGCCAGTCGAGATGACTGAGCAGGCGTTGCTGTGCATGGAGGGAGGAGAAAAACATTGCGTTGCATCCTGAATAATCGGTGGATGCAACGCAGTATCCGGTAAGTGATTAAGTTAAAAAAACGATAAAATCAGATTTTAATATCTTGAAAAAAGATTAGATGATTTTTAGCAGCTCGGTCTTGAGCTTGTCCAGTTCACGCCGCCCTTCACGGCTACCCTGGATGGCGGCCACCCATTCTGGGAACAAGGCGCGGAACTCAGCATGGGAGCGGGCGTTATTGAGCCTGCCGACCAGGGCGGTGACGACAAAGGAGCCAACGAAAGCTGTCAGGGTATTGACCATGAAATTGCGCGCCTGCTGGATGTGCAATGGGTTGTCGGCCATCGGCAAGGGGCGGAAACCGTCGGCGGGTGGCGGGGCTGCCGGGGCGGGCGTTGCGGCGGCTTCGGCGAAAGTTGCCGGTGGTGGCGCGTCCAGCGGAACCCGTGTGATATAACCGCCTTGCTCCAATTCCAACAAGGCCTTGTGCAAGTCATCAACCCTGGGCAGGGTCGCCAGTTCCTTGAGGTCACGTTTGCCGTTGACGAAAATGAGCAGGCGGCGCAACACCAGCGGCAGGCCATCGGCCTTGGTGTCAACTTCGGTATAGCCTTTGGCTGTTTTGGCGAACAGGCAATCCATGGCTATGGCTCCATTCATGTGCTGATTCCTCCTCTGCAAGTCAATTTTTGGGTATTCGTTTGTTGTGTAAAGCTGGATTGTTGGAATGATTTGGTCGAATTTTAGTTTACACCGTATACAAATACACAAGATTCGGGATCAGGTAAACCTGCGATAGGTGGGCAGGCCTAAAAAAGCCTGACGGAAAGCAGGGGAATCAGCCGATGGAAGCCCTGCGCCGGGCCTGCCTGAACAGGCGGAGGGATGAGGCCCGGCGGGGAATGTGGTGGGTCACACGTAAGCCTTGCGGATGACAAAATCGCCAAACGGTTCAGCATCGCGCCGCTGGGCAGCATAAGCCGTAAACAGCTCATCCAGCGTGCCCAGGATGGCGGCTTCATCCAGGTTTTCGCGGTATAGCCGGTTCAGCCGGTCGCCGTTGAAGCTTGCCCCCAGGTACAGGTTGTAACGCCCCGGCGATTTGCCGATCAGGCCGATTTCACCCAGCACCGAACGCCCGCAACCATTCGGGCAGCCGGTCATGCGAATCTTGATTTCGTCATCACGCAAGCCGTGTTTCTCCAGCGACACTTCCAGCTTGCCAATCAGGTCGGGCAGGTAGCGTTCTGCTTCCGCCATCGCCTGTGGGCAGGTGTTGAGCGCCACGCAGGCAATGGAATTACGCCGCAAGCCGGACAAATGGCTGGCGTCCGGTTCATAGCCGTAAGCGCGCAGAATGCCTTCCACCGCCTCGATATTTTCTTCGCGCACCCCGGTCAGGATCAGGTTCTGGTTGCCGGTCATGCGGAAACCGCTCAGGCGCTGGGTGGCGATTTCCCGCAAGGCTGATTTCAGGCCGTGGGTTTCATTGTCCAGCACGCGCCCGTATTCCAGCCGCAAACCCAGATGCCACAAGCCATCGGTGCTGGAACGCCAGCCGAAACGGTCACCAGTGGTGGCAAACTCGAACGGGCGAATCTTGCCCAGCTCAAAGCCCAGGCGGGTATTCAGTTCCTGCCTGAACCAGTCCAGCCCAAAGCGGTCGAGGGTGTACTTGAAGCGCGACAGCTTGCGATCCTGCCGGTTACCGTAATCGCGTTGGATGGCAACGATGTGGAAACACACATCCAGCACCTGTTCTGGCGTACAAAAACCGATGGTTGATGCCAAGCGCGGATAAGTATCATCGCGCCCAAACGTCATCCCCAGGCCACCGCCGACCGCGACATTGAAACCGGCCAGTTTGCCGTTTTCCTCAATCGCAATCAGGCCGATGTCATTGGCGTACACATCCATATCGTTGAACGGCGGAATCGCAATCGCCACCTTGAATTTGCGCGGCAGGTAATGCTTGCCGTACAGCGGCTCGACTTCATCCGTTTCGCCACCGGCGACCAGCGTTTTGCCCTGTTCCTCATCCAGCCAGATTTCGTGGTAGGCACGCGATTGCGGCAGCAAATGATCGCTGATTTTCTGCGCCCACGGAAAGACATCGGCATGCAGCTTCGACAGTGTGGGGTCAGGCGTACACATGACATTGCGGTTCACATCGCCACAACCGGCAATACTGTCCAGCAGCGCGGCGTCCATCGCCTGGATGGTCGCTTTCATATCAAACTTGATAATGCCGTGAAACTGCAAGGCCTGCCGGGTAGTGATCCGCGAGGTGCCATTGCCGTAGCGGTTGCTGATGTCATCCAGCTTAACCCACTGCTCCGCCGTCAAATCGCCGCCGGGCACACGCAGGCGGATCATGAAGGAATACGCCGGTTCCAGCTTCTTGTCTTGGCGGTGCAGGCGCACATCGCGGTCATCCTGCATGTAGGAGCCGTGGAATTTCACCAGTTGCACATTGTCTTCACTGATCGAGGCAGTGATCGGGTTCTGGAAATCTTCCACCAGATTGCCGCGCAGGTAATTGCTGCTGTCCTTGATGTGCTCGACAGCAGAACCATTTGGCGCAAGCTGGTTGAGCGGCTTGGGTTCGATGCGCGTTGTCATTACGCTGCCTTCCTCACGGGCGCACGGGTGCCGTCGTGCAAACCGCATTCCTGATTGTGGGATTCCCACCACCAGCGGCCTGCGCGTTCGTCTTCGCCCACCGCCACGGCGCGGGTGCAGGGCGCGCAGCCGATGCTGGGGTAAAACTCGCTGTGCAGCTTGTTGTAGGGGATGTCGTACTTGCGGATGTAAGTCCACAAGTCACTGGTAATGGCATGCAACAGCGGATTGAATTTCAACAAACCACGTTGCTCATCACGTTCAAACAGGCCCATGTCGGCGCGGTAGGAGGATTGCGCTGCCCGTAGTCCGGTGATCCACACTTGGGCCCCTTGCAAGGCGCGATTGAGCGGCTCGATCTTGCGGATGTAGCAGCATTCCTTGCGGTTCTCGACCGATTCGTAAATCGCATTGATGCCTTTGATGGTGACGTAACGTTCGACCGCTGCGGTTTGCGGGTAAAACGCCTTGATCGGCTTGCCGTATTTCTTGCGGGTGGCGTCCAGCACGTCGTAGGTTTCAGTGAAATTGCGCCCGGTATCCAGCGTGAAAACGTCGATATCCAGATCATTGCGGAAGATGGCGTCGGTAATCACCTGGTCTTCCAGCCCCAGGCTGGTGGAAAAGGCGATACGCCCATCGAAACGCTGGCGCAGTGCAATCAGGGCTTCATCCAGCGTCAAGTCGGCGAATTCGGCATGCAGTGTTTGCAGCGGTGTATTGCTAAAAATCATGTTTTTTCTAACCTTATTGATAATGTTGGAAGGGTGGCCTTAATAAACGTCCCGTTGATAGCGGCGGTCTGCGGTCAATTGCTCCAGCCATTCCGCTGCTTCATCCGCAGATTTGCCGCCATGGGTGGAGGCGATCGTCAGCAGCGCCTGCTGCACGTCCTGCGCCATCCGGTTCATATCGCCGCAGACGTAGAGGTAGGCACCTGCTTGCAGCCACCGCCAAACTTCCGCACCATTTTCCAGCAGGCGGTGCTGCACGTAGATTTTTTCCACTTGGTCGCGGGAAAACGCCACACTCATGTGCTCCAGTGCGCCGTTTTCCAGCAATTGCCGCCATTCAGTCTGGTACAGGAAGTCGGTGCGGAAATGCTGCTCGCCAAAGAACAGCCAACTGCCGCCTTGCACGCCCTGCGCCTCACGTTCGAACAGGAAGCTGCGGAATGGCGCCACCCCAGTCCCCGCGCCGATCATGATGATGTTGGCCTGCGGGTCTTGCGGCAGTTTGAAATTCGGGTTGGGCTTGAGGTGCACGGATGCCAGTTCCCCAGCCTGTAGGCGCGCCAGCCAGTTGGAGGCCGTCCCCAGGTGTCTGCGCCCCTGGAAGGCGTATTCCACCCGTTTGACCAGCAAATGCACTTCGTCAGGGTGTGCGCTAGGGCTGGAGGCGATGGAGTATTGGCGCGGCTGCAAGGGGCGCAGCACATCCACCAGTTGTTGGGCGGAGAGTTTGCCGGAAAATTCGTTCAGCACATCCACCCAGTCGGCGGCGTACAGCCAGTCGCGCAGGGCGTTTTTGTCTTCCGCTGCCGCTTGCAGTTCTGGGTGGGCGATCAGTTCCGCGTAGGCTTTGAGCTGGCGGCGGGTGACGCTGGTCAGTTCGCGTTGATAGCGCAAGGCGCTGTACAAGCTGGTTTCCGCGCCATTCACCTGCACCCGTTCCTTGCCTTGCAGCCTGCCCAGTTGCAGGATTTCATCCACCAGCGCCGTATCATTGTCGAACGCCACCGCCAGGATGTCGCCCGGCTGGTAACGGATGCCGGAACCTTCCAGTGACAGTTCCAGGTGCAGCACATCCTTGTCCGAGCCGGTGTCGGTCAGGACGATGCTGTTGAGCAACTCGGCGCGGAACGGGCGGGCGGCGGTGTATTCAGCCGCTGAGGCAATCTGTTCCGCCAGCGGGGAGGGTTGGAAGCGGATTGCGCCGTTATCCTGTGTTTTTGGTGTTTTTTCAGCTACTTGCTGCTGCCATGTTTTGGCGGTTGCGGCGAAATCGACATCGCAATCGACCCGATCCAACAGGCGTTTGGCTCCCAATGCTTCCAGCCGCTGATCCAACGCCAGTCCAGTTTGGCAGAATTCCTCATAGCTGGAGTCGCCCAGCGCCAGCACGGCGAATTCCAGCGCTTCCAGCCGGGGTGCGCGGTCGCTTTGCAGGAAGGCGAAAAAGGCGCGCGCGTCATCCGGCGGTTCGCCGTTGCCATGTGTGCTGATCACGGCGACGATGCGTTGTTCCTTTTTCAACTGCTGCGGGCGGTAGTCCTTCATATTGGCCAACACCGCTACGGAGCCTTGCGCCTGCAAATGCGCCAGCAGTTGTTCCGCCACCTTTTTGCTGTTGCCGGTCTGGCTGCCGTACAAAATGGTGGTTTTGAGGCCGCCAACGTCAGCGGCTGGGAAAGCGGCGGGCGTTGCGTCGAACTGTTGGGATAAGCCGGAGATATACCCGCTTACCCAAGCCAGCTGCGCAGGCGTCAGGCTGCGCACCGCCCCGGAAACCTGCTGGAATTGTTGCGGACTTAATAGCATGATGCTGCTCCTTCAGAATGTATTGGCGCAGTATCAGCGATTATTAAAAGCGAAAAAAACGATATATTTCGATAAATATATCCCATAAACAGATATTGATAGATTGACCCGGGCAGATAACTGACGGGTCACCTGGCCGTGAAGATGGGCTGGGACGCCGTTTTGTTTCAATTCAGCGTGACCAACATATTGATGAATGTCGTTAACAACATGACCCCAATGATTTTGTATTCAACAGGCAATAGCTTTACTTTGTGAAACATAACCTTGCTCCTTATAGTTTTTGATTTTGGCGGTTAGACCTCCAGACAATGATTCTATTGGGGATCATTTTGACCGCAATAAACCATACTAATTGACTGGGTCTTTCTTGGAGGGGGCGCAATCTGGTGGTTCAGGGTTCCATTCATTTCCTGGGAAAGCTATCCTGCGGGGGTTTCCAGTCAGAATGATACGGCCTCCCGCACCGCGTATGAAAATCCAGGTTAGTGAACTCATCGTCAAATTCCTGCACCGGCTCGGCGTCGACACTATTTTCGGCATGCCCGGCGCACATATCCTGCCGGTGTATGATGGCCTGTATGCCTCGGGCATTAGGACTGTACTGGTCAAGCATGAACAGGGGGCGGCGTTTATGGCGGGCGGCTATGCCCGTGTCAGCGGGCGCATCGGTGCCTGCATTACGACCGCAGGGCCAGGGGCGAGCAACCTGATTACCGGCATCGCCAATGCCTATGCCGACAAACTGCCGATGATTGTGGTTACCGGCGAAGCGCCGACCCATATTTTCGGGCGTGGTGGTTTGCAGGAAAGCTCGGGGGAGGGCGGCAGCATCGACCAGACGGCGCTGTTTTCCGGCGTGACCCGCTACCACAAGCTGATTGAACGCACCGATTACATTGCCAATGTATTGAACCAGGCGGCGCGCCAACTGGCGTCGGATACGCCGGGGCCGGTGGTGTTGAGCATTCCGGTGAATGTGCAGAAGGAGTGGGTGGACGCCGCCATTCTAGACAAACTGCCTACGTTGAAAGCGCCTCCCAAGTTGCAGATTGCCCCACCGTTGCTGGAGCAGTGCGCGGAAATGATCCGGCAGGCGCGCCGTCCGGTGGTGCTGGCGGGGTATGGTTGCCTGCATTCCGCCAAGGCCCGCGCTGAGTTGCGCAAGTTCAGCGAACATCTGAATATCCCGGTTGCGACCAGCCTGAAAGGCAAGGGGGCGATTGATGAACGTTCCGGGTTGGCGCTGGGGACGCTAGGGGTGACCTCCGGTGGCCATGCCATGCATTATTTCATGCGGGAAGCGGATCTGATCATCCTGCTTGGCGCTGGCTTCAATGAGCGCACCAGCTACGTGTGGAAGGAAGATCTGGTGCATGGACGCAAAATCATCCAGGTTGACCGCGATGTGGCGCAACTGGAAAAGGTGGTGAAGGCTGATCTGGCGATCCAGTCCGATCTGGGGGATTTTTTGCAGGCGATCAATGTCTGTTGTGTGCCACAGGGAATTGAAAAAAAACTTGCCCCCAACTTGGCGGCTTTCAAGCAGCAGATTGACCAACAGGCCGCCAGCAGTGGGCAGGTCATTTTCAACGAGAAATTCGATCTGGTGAAAAGCCTGTTTGCGTTGCTGGAGCAGCGTTTCGAGGAAGGCATTGTGCTGGTCGATGACAATATCATTTTCGCGCAGAATTTTTACCGGGTGAAAGAGGGTGACCTGTTCGTGCCCAATACTGGGGTTTCCTCGCTGGGGCATGCGATTCCGGCGGCGATTGGTGCGAAATTTGTGCTCGACAAGCCGGTTTTCGCCATTCTCGGCGACGGTGGTTTCCAGATGTGTTGCATGGAGATCATGACCGCCGTCAATTACCAGATTCCGCTGAATATCGTGCTGTTCAACAACCAGACCTTGGGGCTGATCCGCAAGAACCAGCATCAGCAGTATGAACAACGCTTCCTCGATTGCGATTTTCAGAACCCGGATTATGCATTGCTGGCACAATCGTTTGGCATCAAGCATTTCCGGATTGGGAGCGAGGCTGAATGCAGGCAGGTGTTCGGACAGGCCGATTTTCACCGCAGCATCAACCTGATTGAATTGATGGTCGACCGCGAAGCTTACCCGAATTATTCCTCCCGCCGTTAAAGGTTGCCCATGCCAGACCTTGCAGATTTTTACCGTTTCATTGTGAGTATCCCGGTGGCGGATCGCCCGCCACATTTGCGCCGCTGTCTGGAAAGCATCCACCAGCAGCTTGCGTTGCATGGTTATGGCGGTGGAATAACTATCGTGGTGGCTGAGGATAGCCGTGATCCGCATTGCATCGGGCAGCACAAGGCGTTGGTGGCGGAATATCGCGGCAAGGGGCTGGATGTCATGCACGTTGACCTGCCGGAGCAGTATCAGATGCTGCACAGCATTCCGGAAGCACAGCGGCGACACCTGGGCAGACTGCTGACGGCCCAACCGGCAGAGCGCTTTTACCGCAAGGGGCAGGCGGCCAACCGCAATCTCAGTTACCTGAAAATGCTGGCGCTGACTCAGGACAGGGGTCGCACACTGTATTATCTGGTGGATAGCGACCAGTTATTTCTGCCTGCAATTGATTACTTTCACTCTATCAGCCAGATTTTTCAGGCTACCGATGCCTTGATGTTGACCGGCAAGCTGGTTGGTGACCCGCCAGTGTCGCCAGCGGTCATGGCGGCCAATTTTCTGGATGATGTGAGCGCTTTCCTGCACGAAATCGCGGATTATGCGCCGCAAGAGGCGTGCAGCTTTCACCGTGATACGCCGTTACCGGGCGATGCTGCTTACCATGATATGGCGAGGATGTTTGGCTTTGAGCACAAGCAGGAGCATTTCGATTACCGTTGCCCGTTAGTGGGTGATCATGATCATGCCGCGTGCCTGGATACCTTTGCCGGGCGTTTGCAGGCGTTCTTTTTCGGTGAGCATCTGACCCGCAAGACGGCGTATCAGGATGACGGCAAGCCAATGGGGCTGGCTCCGGCGCGGACGGTTTATCCTGGCAATTACATCGTCAATTTCGAAGGCTTGAAATATATTATTCCGTTCGGGCATTTGCGGTTGCGCATGTCCGGGCCGACTGCCGGGCGCTTGATCCAGGCGGAAATCGGCGCGCGTTTTGCCTCCGCCAACCTGCCGATGTTGCACCGGCGCACGACGGAGGATACAGGCGATGATTTCCGCCCTGGCGTGGAGCAGCAACAGGACGCCGCCATCGACATTTCTGATGAATTCGAGCGCCAGTTTTTCGGCGACCTGATGTTGTTTTCGGTGGTGGAATTCCTGAAAACCCACACCCTGGAACAGTTGACGGATGTCGGCTTGCTGCAACAGGTGGCGGGGAAGGTGGAAGCGGATCTGTTGGGCTTGTATCAGGCCAAGCATGAGGCTGTGAACGCGCGCCTTGAGGGCTTGGAGCAGTGGGTAAACCAAGAACAGCATTGGTGGCGAGGAACGTCAGCCATGCGCCAGATTGCGCAGTTTCTGCGTAATATCGAGCGGAATTTCAGTGACCAGTCGCTGGCGTGGCGGCAGATTCAGTCGGAAACACACCGGGTGGGGCGTAAGGCGCAGATTTTGGATGCGCTGCTGCATTACCGCAGTGAACGTGATGCGTGGGATCAATTGTTCACATAGTCTCCAGGGCGTTGCGCATTAATTGGGCGCGGCATTCCCAGTAGTTGTGTATTGCCTGCTGTAGGGGGCCGGTTTCCAACTGGATGTTGGGGTATTGGGTTTCCTGGTTGATGATTGTGCCGCTGCCGATGGCGGCAGAGGTGTCGCCTGCGCCCGCCACGCCGGTTTTGCTGAAACGGTGGTAGTGCGGTGTAAGCGGCGAGTCCAGTTGCAGCCATTTTTCCAGTTTTTTCAGGGTGCTTTCCGTGTCACTACGGATCAGTTCTGCGTCGAAATAGTAGTAACGCTGTGGGTGGCGCTGGCTGAATGTGGCTAGGTTTTCCAGGCGTTCAAGGTAGTACCGGGTGGCCTTCTCCGGGTATGAATAGGGGTGGTCTGTGTCCTTTTGCGCGAACAGGTTGATGATGCTTTTGAGGGTCTGTTCCGGCTGCCGCAGGGCGAGTATGAGAATGGCGTTTTCCAGCCCTGGCAGTTGCAGGTTCAGCGTATGCTTGTTGTGCAGCAGCTTGTCGAACAGGTAACGGCTGCCGGGCTTGAAGCTGTCTTGCCGGGCGTAGAACTGCTCCTGCTGCGTCAGCGCCTGTTCCGAGGCGTAAGCCATCTGCATTTCGTAATAGCCATTGATGGCCGGGTGCGAGCCGAGGATGTGCCCCAGCAGGCTGGTGTAGGCACGCATGTGACTGAGCAGGAAAATTCTTTGGTATGGCTGCGGCATGGAGGGGCTTCGGCTGTGCGGGAATTGCGCCGCATGATAGTCTGCTTGCCCGTCGCTGTGGAGCCTGAAATATGCAAGCCAACTTTCTTGACCGCTTTTCGCCCTATTTGCTGTTGGTGCTGGCGGTGCTGTTCTGGGCAGGCAATTTTAATCTGGCGCGGGCGGTGAATGCCGATTTGCCGCCGTTGGGGTTGTCATTCTGGCGGTGGGCGGTGGCGGCGCTGATCCTGCTGCCGTTCGCCTTGCCGGGGATGAAACGGGCGCTGCCGCTGGCGCGGTCGCACTGGAAACTGGTGCTGGCGCTGGCGTTGCTGGGTGTGGCGGGCTTCAACAGCCTGGTTTACATCGGGTTGCAAACCACGACAGTGACCAATGGCGTGCTGCTGCAATCGGTGACGCCGGTGTTCACGATTGTGCTGGCGGGGGTGTTCCTGCACGAACACAGCAGTTTCCGGCAGTGGGCAGGGGTGATGGTGTCGTTGTTGGGTGTGCTGATCATCATCACCCATGCGGACATAGGCTTGCTGCAACGGCTGGGTTTCACCTCCGGCGATTTGTGGGTGTTGACGGCGTCGCTGGATTGGGCGTGTTACACCATCTTGTTGCGCAAGTTGCCGGATGGTTTGAAAGGTTTGCCGGTGCTGGGTTTTACTGTGGCCCTGGGTGCGCTGGCGATTTTGCCGCTGTATGTGCATGAAAGTTTGACTGTCCGCGCCATGCCGTTTTCCCAGGTCAGCGTATTGAGCGTGGGGTATGTGGCGATTTTCCCTTCCTTGCTGTCGTACCTGTTCTGGAATCACGCGACCCACCGTCTTGGAGCCAGCCGCACCGGCCAGTTCAGCCACCTGATGCCGGTGTTTGGCATCCTGCTGGCGGTGCTGTTTTTGGGGGAGCGTCTGCACCCTTACCATGCGGCAGGAATTGCGCTGGCGGCCGCAGGGTTGGCGCTGACCAACTGGAAGCGAAAAAGGTAAGCATGCCTTGTCGACCTTGTTGGTTGGAATTCGCTATGCTGCGCAAAAATTTTCAGGAGGTAACGATGGCATACAGCGGCAACAAGGGTTTGAAGCGCATCATCAAGGCGGGGCAATATTCCTGGCAGGGATTCCGGGCGGCTTACAAGCATGAAGAGGCCTTCCGCCAGGAGGTGTGGGGGTTGGTCATTGCGGTGCCGTTGGCCTTGTGGCTGGGGGACAATGCGGTGGAAAAATCGATGATGATCGGCAGCCTTTTGCTGCTGTTGATTGTTGAGTTGCTGAATTCCGCAGTGGAGGCGGTGGTCGACCGTACAGGGTTGGAGTTGCATAAGCTGTCAGGGCGGGCGAAGGATATGGGTTCCGCAGCGGTGTTGTTGGCAATTATCAATGTGCTGGTGGTGTGGGTGCTGATGCTTTCTTGATATAGGTCAACACGGATGCTTCTACGCAAAAAACCGTATTCTGAAGCGGTTTCGTTTCCCATATTAACATTTTCTTATCCGGGTTTTTCCTGTATGCTTGCGCCGTTTTAAAGCTGTTATTTTCTTAAATCTTGTTAACCAGAGGGCATACGATGGCTCATAGTGCTGCACTCTCTTCGGAGCAATACAACTATGAAATCGTGAAGAAATTCGCGATTGCTGCAATTGTCTGGGCAATCCTCGGCATGACCGCCGGGGTTTACATTGCGTCAGAACTGGCCTGGCCAGCGCTGAACCTTGATCTTGCGCAGATTACATTCGGGCGTTTGCGTCCGCTCCACACCAGTGGTGTTATTTTCGGCTTCGGAGGTAATGCACTGTTTGCCACTTCCTACTATGTGGTGCAGCGCACTTGTCAAGCCCGTCTGGCGGGTGGCTCTTTCTGGCCGAACTTTACGTTCTGGGGCTGGAACCTGTCTGTCCTGGTTGCTGGTGTCCTCTACCTGTTTGGTTATACGCAAGGCCGTGAATATGCCGAACCCGTCTGGTTTGTCGACATCGCCATTGCGGTTGTGTGGGTTGTTTATTTCCTGCTGTTCACTATCACCCTGATCAAACGTAACCAGCCGCATATCTATGTCGCCAACTGGTTCTACATGTCTTTCATCTTGGCAACTGCGTTGCTGCACATCTTCAATAACTTGGCGGTGCCCGTTAGCCTGACTTCTGCAACTTCTTACAGCTTGTTCTCTGGTGCGCAGGATGCGATGACTCAATGGTGGTATGGCCACAACGCGGTTGGTTTCTTCCTGACTGCTGCGTTCCTGGGGATGATGTACTACTTTGTTCCTAAGCAGGCGGGCCGTCCGGTTTACTCTTATCGTTTGTCCATTATCCACTTCTGGGCGTTGAGCTTCATGTACATGTGGGTAGGCACTCACCACCTGCATTGGACTGCGATCCCTGACTGGACTTCCACGCTGGCTGCGACTTTCTCCATCCTGCTGCTGATGCCTTCCTGGGGTGGTATGATCAACGGCATCATGACCCTGTCTGGCGCATGGGACAAATTGCGTACTGACCCCATCATGATGTTCATGATCACTGCACTGTCTTTCTACGGCATGTCCACTTTTGAAGGCCCGATGATGTCCCTGAAGAGCGTCAACGCGCTGTCCCACTATACTGACTGGACTGTTGGCCACGTCCACTCTGGCGCTTTGGGTTGGGTTGCCATGATCTCCATCGCTTCCCTGTACCACATGATCCCGCGCCTGTGGAACACCACCCTGTATAGCCTGAAACTGGTTTACACCCACTTCTTCCTGGCGACCATTGGCACGATCCTGTACATCACTGCGATGTGGGTGTCCGGTATCGGCCAAGGCCTGATGCTGCGCGCATTCGACGAATACGGCAACTTGGCTTACACCTTCGTTGAAACGGTTGCATTCATGCACGGCCCACTGGCGGCGCGCGCATTGGGTGGGCTGTTCTTCGTATCCGGTATGGTGCTGATGGCTTATAACATCTACATGACCATTGCGCGCGCCAAGCAGGAAGACACCGCTCCGGCCACCGCAGCCGCTCAGGCGTAATCAGAGAGGATTGAGACGCTATGTTCAAACATGAAAGCATTGAAACCAATTCCGCGATGTTGATCGTGCTGACGCTGGTGGCGATCAGCATCGGCGGCTTGGTTGAAATCGTGCCATTGCACTACATCAATGAGACGGTTGAGGAAGTGAAAGATCCGGCCACCGGCGTGGATCTGGTGCGCCCTTATACCCCGCTGGAGCAACGTGGCCGTGACATCTACATCCGGGAAGGCTGCTACACTTGCCACTCACAGATGATCCGTCCATTCCGTGATGAAGACCTGCGTTACGGTCACTACTCACTGGCGGCTGAATCCAAGTACGACCACCCATTCCAGTGGGGTTCCAAGCGTACTGGCCCAGATCTGGCGCGTGTCGGTGGCAAGTATTCCAACGAATGGCATGTGCAGCACTTGACGGCCCCGCGCTCTGTTGTGCCGCAGTCCATTATGCCTAACTACCCTTGGTTGAAAGAAACGGAACTGGATTATTCAGATATTCAGGATCGGATGATCGCATTGAAGCGGGTAGGCGTCCCTTACTCCCTGACCAAGGCGGAGTATGACATCAACGTCAAGAAATTTGGTGAGGATGTCGCCAAAACGCTGGATATTAACCGTGCTGAAGACAACTTGCTGGCACAGGCTGATAAAGGCAACTATGACGGCAACACCAACGGTGTGACCGAAATGGACGCATTGGTGGCTTACCTGCAAGTGCTTGGCACCATGGTTGATTTCAAGAAGTTTGATGAAGACTACTTCATCCAGTTCCGTTAATTTGCTACTGGATGGCGGCTTTCTGCTGCGAAGGGGAAGATATAAGTGCTGACAGATTTCAAGACATGGATCATGGACATTGGCAATAGCCAAACCGTGGCCTTGTTGATCTTCTTCTCCGTTTTTATCGGCATTCTGTTTTACGTGTATGCAAACCGGAAGCGTGGCGAGAGGCTTGAATCCTACCGCTACACTCCGTTGCTGGATGAGGACGATGCTGACAGGAAGGTGAAGGCGGCAGAGGCCGCCATCCAGGCTAAAGGTGAGAAATAGTTATGGCAACTCCTGTAAAAGATCCGCTGACCGGGGCGGAAACAACCGGCCACGTATGGGACGACACGCTGCAAGAATTCAACAATCCGCTGCCGCGTTGGTGGTTGTGGACGTTCTACGGCACTATCATTTTCGCGCTGATTTACTGGGTGATGTACCCCTCTTGGCCAATTGGCAAAACTTACCTGAAAGGTATCGGCAACAGCATTACCTATAAAACTGATGCTGGTGAAGAGAAAAGCACCCACTGGAACATGCGTGCGCTATTGGCCCACGAAATGCAGACAGGTGAAGAGGCCATGAAGCAGCAGGAGTACCTGGACAAAGTTGGGGCTGCCTCTTACGAACAGATTGCAAAAGATCCTGAAATGTCTGCATTTGTCCGTTCCTACGGGGTAGGCAAGTTTGGCGATAGCTGCGCCGCTTGCCACCAGTCCGGTGGTCAAGGGGTGGTGGGCCAGTATCCGAACTTGGTGGATGATGACTGGTTGTGGGGCGGCGACCCCAAGACTATCGAAACCACTATCCGTGGCGGTCGCCTGGGCTATATGCCTGCCTTCAAGACCACCTTTGATGCAACGCAGTTGAAAGACGTCGCCAATTACGTGCTGAGTTTGTCCGGGGAACCGGCAGACAAGACAGCGGCGGCGGAAGGCCAGAAAATTTTCCAAGGTGAAACCGGCGGTTGCTATTACTGCCACACCAAGGAAGGCACGGGCATGCATGCTCAAGGCTCCGCCAACCTGACTGACAAGATTTGGACGATCGCCAATGTGCCTGCCGCCCAAACGCCTGAAGCCAAGTTGGAAGCCGTAGAGTCTGTCATCAGCAATGGCGTTCACCGTCAGATGCCAGTTTTTGGCCCGGCTGGACGTAACCTGTCTGATACCGAGATCAAGGTGTTGGTGGCGTACCTGCAACAAATGTCAGGTGGCGCAGCAGCCCAATAAGCATTTTCCTGTTTAGGATATGCGCAAGGCCGGACTTTGTTCCGGCCTTTTTGCGTAAGGTGACCCACATGCAAATTCGTGAAAATTACAATATCAAGGCGTTGAATACTTTTGGCCTGAACGCCCGGACCCGTTACTTCTGTTCTCTGCAAAAGTTAGGTGGAATTCGCAGCATCATACAGTGGGCGGATGCGCACGCCGGGCTTCCGGTCATGTTTTTGGGCGGCGGCAGCAATATGCTGTTCGTGAATGATTTTCCGGGCTTGTTAGTGCATGTGCGGTTGCAGGCCAGGGAAATCCTCGGCCAGGATGACGACTTTTGCTATGTGCGGGCGGCGGCGGGCGAAAACTGGCATGAATTTGTTCGCTGGACGATTGGGCAAAATCTTGCAGGCTTGGAAAACTTGTCCTTGATTCCAGGAACGGTAGGCGCCGCCCCGATGCAGAACATTGGCGCTTATGGCGTGGAGTTGAAGGACTGTTTCCACGAATTGCAGGCGCTGGATTGGCGCAGCGGGGAAATCCGCAACTTCACCTTGGATGCGTGCCAGTTCGGTTACCGCGACAGCTTTTTCAAGTCCGTGGAGCCGGATCGTTGGCTGATCGTCAGCGTGATTTTCCGCTTGCCACGCAAGCCTGAATGGAAAGTGGGCTATGCAGGCGTGAAGGAACACTTGGGGGGCAATGCGCCGGATGCCCGCTCCATCAGTGACGCCATCATCAAGTTGCGGCAAAGCAAGTTGCCTGATCCGGCGCAGGTCGGCAATGCGGGCAGCTTTTTCAAGAATCCTTTGGTGTCGCAGGCGCAATGGGAAGGGCTCAAGGCGGCGTTTCCGGCAATTCCGGGTTGGGCGCAGCAGGATCAGGTGAAGGTGTCGGCGGGTTGGCTGATTGACCAATGCGGTTGGAAAGGGAAGCGGGATGGCGACGCTGGCGCTTACGAAAAGCATGCGCTGGTGCTGGTCAACCACGGCAATGCGAGTGGGGCGCAGATCTGGCGTTTTGCCCAGGACGTCATCACATCCGTCCAAGACAGGTTTGGTGTGACATTGGAGCCAGAGCCGAGGGTCATTGTGTAGGAAACGCCTACAGCAAGCGTTTCCTCAGGTTGCAGGGGCGGTGTCAGGTTGTCCCAGCCATTTTTTGACGATCCGCAATAATTCATCCTGTTTGACCGGCTTGGGAAGGTAGTCATCCATGCCCATTTTTATGCAGCGGTCTCGGTCGCCTTTGAGGGCGTTGGCGGTCATGGCGATGACGGGCGTATATTGCAGGATGCCTTCGCGCTCCCACTTGCGGATGTAACGGGTGGCAGTATAGCCATCCATTTCCGGCATGTTGATGTCCATCAGCACCAGCCGGTAGGCGCGTGTGCGTAATGCTTTAAGCGCATGTTTGCCAGTCGTGACATGGTCAATGGGCAGGTTGAGCTTTTCCAGCATGGTGATGGCGATCAGGGCGTTGACCGAGTTGTCTTCCGCCAGCAGGATGCCGCCAGCAGGTTGGGCGGCATCCGCCGCTGCCACTGGCAGCGCCAGTTCGGGGAATGGCGGCAGTTTGCTGGCAGGTTTCGGCGCGCTGCCGCCGTGACGCCGCAAGGTGTCGGTCAGCACATCACGCAGGGTGATGGAGCGGACTGGTTTGGTGACGGCGGCTTGGATGCCTGCTTGCTTCTGTTTTTCCAGGGACAAACCGTAAGAGGTCAGCATCACAATGGGGATGCCGTCGTAGCGGGCGTCGCTGCGGATGGCTTTGGCGAGGGCGATGCCGTCCATTTGCGGCATGAACCAGTCCAGCAACGCAATATCAAACGGGTTGTTGTCGGCCAGAGCTTCCTCCAGCTTATGCAAGGCGTCGTGGCCATTGCTGACGATGGTGGCCCGTGCTTGCCAAGCGTTCAGGTAGTTTTCCAAAATCCGCCGGTTGGTTTCGTTGTCGTCCACCACCAGTATGCGGCAGGCTTCAAGGTGCTTCGCCTGGTGTACGTGCTGGCTGATTTCGACAATCGGGAAGGTGATTTCAAACCAGAAGGTGCTGCCGCTTTCCGGTGCGCTTTCCAACCCAACCCGGCCGCCCATCATTTCCGCAAATTCCTTGACAATGGTCAGGCCTAGGCCAGTGCCGCCATAGCGCCGGTTGATGGAGGCGTCAACCTGGACAAACGATTCAAAGATGCTTTTCTGCATGGCGGGCGGGATGCCGATGCCAGTGTCGCGCACTTCAAACCGCAGCAAGGCTTCGGTGTCGCCCAGTGAGCGCAGTTCCAGGCCGGTATAAACTTCGCCCTGTTCGGTAAATTTGATGGCGTTGCCAATCAGGTTCATCAGCATTTGCCGCAGCCGCGCCGGGTCGCCTTTGACGCGCGCCGGAACCTCTTCCGGAATGTAACACTGGACTTCGAGGTTTTTTTCCTGCGCCATGGTGGCCATGATGCTGCTGATGCTTTCCACCAGTTCGCGTGGGGAAAATTCGATGATTTCCAGCTCAATGCCGCCCGCTTTGAGTTTGGAGAAATCAAGGATGTTGTTGATGATGTCCAGCATGACTTCGCAGGACGCATAGGCGGTCTCGACAAACAGCTTTTGCCGCTCGTCCATGTCGGTGCTCTTGACGATTTCCAAGGAGCCAAGGATGCCATGGATGGGGGTGCGCAGTTCATGGCTCATATTGGCCATGAAGCGGGTTTTCTGTTCTGAGCGGTGCAGGGCTTCGATGCGTTGTTCGGTTTCTATTTTCAGGTCGTCATAGAGCTTGCGCATTTCTTGCGAGGACACTTCCAATGAGCGTTCCAGCAAGTATTGGGCATCACTGGTGCCTGCATAGGAGCGGTCGACCAGATGCAAAAAATCCTGCCAGCGGTTCAGGTCGTCAGGAAGTGAACCCTGGGCTAGGCCAGTGCGCTGGAGCTGTTTTTGCAGGCGGCGGTGCAGTGGGTTAACTTCCTTCATACAATACCGTAAGGGTCATGGTTTCATTGTGCAGGCTGCAACCTGTGCCGGAAAAAGGCGGCGCCAATTCACCGAAAGAATAAAAGCCAATCTGCTGGCTGCCCGCAGGCAACGCTTCCAGGGTGGCTTCCAGTTCCAGGGTGGTGTCGTCTTCCATGACAAGTTTGCGGCCTGAACAGCTGATGGCAAAACACAATACTGGCGCATCCGGCGAAGGCAGTTTCTTTCGTAACAGGTGCGCAGCGGATTCTGAACCATCCACGAGGTTATCAAAACTACCATACATCAGTTGTGCCTGACTGTTGTTGGGGATGTCTCCGGCAAAGCGCATGCTGCGGGTTGGCTCATCGACACCCAGGATCGTGCGCACCACATAGGAATCCTTGCTTTTTTCCCAGATGGATAGCGGGAAGTGCAAGGCGGCGGCAGGCAGGCCGTCGGCGCGGTCGCCCAGGTATTTCTTGTAAAGGTCAAGGGCAGGTTGGTCATCGATTTCGTAGAGGATGTTGCCATCCGAGCGCGTCACCCGCCGTTCCGGCCCGAAAGGCCGCCAGCCGTCTTTCGCCTGGGTGGAGAAAAAAAGCTTGTCGCCATAAAAGCCAATGCCACAAACCAGATTGGGGCAAGGATGGCCGTTATGCAGCACCCAAGTGGACTTGAATTGCATATTGTCGCTGGCCAGCCCCCCCGCCACCATGACGTTCGGGGCCAGTATGGACATGAGGCCACGAGCCAGTTCGCTGCCGTTGGTGTTGAGCCCGTCCGCCAGGATCAGCATGCCCTTGAGGTCGGGGGAGTTGAGTGATTGCGCCAGTTGGATGCCCGCTTGCCGTGAGTCGGATATGCCGTGCACTTCGGCGACGGAGAGCGCAATCCAGCTAGTGTCAAAACAAATTATTCCAACCACCAGCGCATTTTCCATCAAATGTTCGCTGAAAATGCCTGCAACGGTTGAACAACCGGCCATAATGGCGCTGGGATATTGATGGCGCAATTCGTCGAGTAAATATTGATGGTGTGAAATATCGGTTTCGCCAAAAACCAATACCAATGTCTTGGGTGAGTCCACAGCAGGTAACGGCCTATACCAGCCAGCTGATGGCGTGAAAAAAGTTAACGTGACCTGCACGGTTATTACCCCCTGATCATGATGGTTCCGGCTGTTTGTAGTTTTTTTATTTTCCCTCAATGACTAAAAAATAATACCACGAAAAGGGTTAATAGTGTCTACTGGATTAGGCTACCTTTTATCGGAGTGGTTGAACCTTGGTGATGCTGTCACTATACTTTCTGTTTTAATAATTAACGGCTTTTCAATCTGCTTGACCACCATGACAACGACTGGAACGGAGAGTGACAGGCACACCGTCCAGGTTGAGCTTGAACCTGCTGACACTGCCCGCTTGATGAACCTTTCCGGCCAATTTGACCAGCACTTGCGCCAACTGGAAAATCGTCTGGGCGTTGAAATCAACAACCGTGGCAATCTCTTCCAGATTACCGGCTCGCCCCAAACTACCCAGCTTGCCGTGAGGCTGTTGCAGGATTTGTATCGCGAGACCGCCGATTCAGTCCTGAATCCGGAAAGCATCCATTTGTTTTTGCAGGAAGCGAACCTCGACAAGGTATACGCGAACACCAGCGATGATGTGCGCATCCGCACCCGCCGGGGCTTCATCAAGCCCAAGGGCATGGCGCAAAGCCGCTATATCCAGAATATCCGCACCCATGACATCACCTTTGGCGTCGGCCCGGCGGGCACTGGCAAGACCTGGCTGGCGGTGGCGTGCGCAGTCGAGGCGCTGGAGCGTGACGAAGTGCGCCGTCTGGTGCTGGTCAGGCCAGCGGTGGAGGCGGGGGAGCGTCTCGGTTTCCTGCCGGGCGACCTGTCGCAGAAGATCGACCCGTATTTGCGCCCGATGTACGACGCCCTGTATGAAATGTTGGGCATTGAAAAGGTCAACAAACTGATTGAGCGCAATGTCATCGAGGTTGCACCACTGGCCTATATGCGCGGGCGGACGCTGAATGACGCTTTCATTTTGCTGGATGAAGCGCAGAACACCACCGCCGAACAGATGAAAATGTTCCTGACCCGGCTGGGGTTTGGCTCCTCCGCCGTGATCACCGGGGACATCACCCAGATAGACCTGCCGCGCCACCAGAAGTCCGGCCTAAAACAGGCGGTGGAGATTCTCGACGGGGTGCAGGGCGTCAGTTTCAATTTCTTCGGCGGGCGCGATGTGGTGCGGCACAAATTGGTGCAAAAGATTGTGGAGGCGTATGACAGCTATGACCTTGCTGCTCGACATCCAGAACCCTGAGGGCTTTACGGATATTCCCGCCGATGCGGAGTTGGCGTGCTGGGCGCAGGCCGCCTGGCAGGGCGAAGGCGAAGCGGGCGTGGTGGTGCGGGTGGTGGCGGAGGCGGAAAGCCGGGAGCTGAACCACAGCTACCGCGCCAAGGATTGCCCGACCAATGTGCTGTCGTTTCCCTATGATCCACCCTTGGTTCCACTGGAGGATGGCGAGGCGGATTACCTTGGCGATTTGGTGGTTTGCCAGCCTGTGATGCGGCGTGAAGCGCAGGAACAGGGCAAAACTGTGCCGCAGCATTGGGCGCATTTGCTGATACATGGCTTGTTGCATTTGCAGGGCTACGACCATATAACGGACGCCGAAGCCAGCGAAATGGAAGCCCTGGAAACTGAAATCCTGGGCAGGCTCGGCTTTCCCGACCCTTACCAGCTATCCCCAGAGGAAAAATGAAAACTGATACAGGTGAGTCGCGACCTCGACCGCGATGGAAACAGTGGCTAATAGAAAAATTTGACCTTACTTCCCAAAGCCGGGAAGACCTGATGGATGACCTGCAACGGGCCAACGAAAAAAACCTCCTCTCGGGGGAAACCGTGGGGATGCTGCAAGGGGTGCTGGAATTTGGCGCGCTACAGGTGCGTGACATCATGGTTCCGCGCTCACAGATCAATTTCATCTACCATGAAGACCGTTTTCCCCAGATTCTTGAACGCATTGCGGAAAGTGAACATTCCCGCTATCCGGTGGTGGATGAAGACCGTGATGACCTGGTCGGCATCCTGCTGGCCAAGGACTTGCTCAAATACATTGGGCGGGAACAGGAGTTTGCGATCGACGACATTATCCGCCCCGCCCTGATTGTGCCGGAAAGCCAGCGCCTCAACCGGCTGCTGACCGAGTTCCGCAATACCCGCAACCACATGGCGGTC
The DNA here is from genome assembly GCF_035668035.1 of Candidatus Thiothrix phosphatis. Lineage (NCBI taxonomy): Bacteria > Pseudomonadati > Pseudomonadota > Gammaproteobacteria > Thiotrichales > Thiotrichaceae > Thiothrix > Candidatus Thiothrix phosphatis. Next base: position 121,039 of record NZ_JAYMYJ010000112.1, read on the forward strand.
GTCATTGACGAGTATTCCGGAGTTTCCGGGCTGGTGACGTTTGAGGATGTGCTGGAGCAGATCGTCGGTGATATCGACGATGAACACGATGACGAAGAAGATTCCGCCGCCAATGTGACGCCGCAGGGCGATGGCCGTTACATTGTGGAGGCCATGACCCCGATCGACGAATTCAATGCGGTGGTGGGCACGGCTTTCGACACCGACGAGTTCGACACCATTGCGGGCATCGTCATCAACGAACTGGGGAAAATTCCCCGCCAGGGGGAGGAAACCATCCTGGACGGTTGGCTGTTCCGCGTCCTGCGCAGCGACTCACGCCGTATCCTGCTGTTGGAAGTGTTGCCCAACACGGATTGTCATATTCCCGAAGAAACGCCTGCGTTATAATCCCGGCACATTTGCATTGGCTGGATTATTGACAAGATGCTGTTGTTCCGAGATTCCCTGTCGAAGTTTGATTACCTGCTGGCGGCGCTGGCGGGGGCAGTCATGGCGCTGGCGTTTGCGCCGTTTGAGCTGCGCCCGTTTGCCTGGCTGTCGCCTGCGGTATTGTTCTGGCTGAACCTGAAAAGCATGCCCCTGGGGCGGCGTTTGCGGTTGAGCTGGGCATTCGGCGTCGGCATGTTCGCCGGTGGGGCGCACTGGATTTATGTCAGCATCCACTTTTTCGGTGGGGCGAATGCCTTCATCGCCGCTTTTATGGTGGCAGTGTTTGTGATGCTGATGGCGCTGTTCATGCTGGTGTTCGGCTGGTTGGCGTCGTATTGCGGGCGCTTGCCGACAGCAGTCCGGCTGCTGGCGGCATTCCCGGCCATCTGGGTGCTGACGGAATGGTTTCGCGGCTGGTTCCTGACAGGCTTCCCCTGGCTGCAACTGGGGATCACCCAGGTCGACAACTGGCTGGCGAATTACGCCCCGGTCACCGGCGTGCTGGGGATCAGCTGGCTGGTGGCGCTGGGCAGTGGCGCGCTGGTGCTGATCGTGCTGGGAACCCTGCGGGAGCGGGCCATCGCTGCCGCTCTGGTGGTGGCGACGGTGGCGGTTGGTTTTGGCCTGGGGCAAATCCGCTGGACACAGCCAACCGGGGAGCCGCTCTATGTCAGCATGCTGCAAGGCAATGTCGACCAACTGACCAAGTGGGAGCCGCAATTCCGCAATGAAAACATCCAGGCTTACCTGAACCTGATGGATCCTGACCGTTATCCGGATGTGGAGCGTTCGCACCTGGTGATCTGGCCGGAAACGGCGCTGGCGGACTTTTTCCCGCGTTCGCTGGATGTGCTGGAGCCGTTGCAGGATTGGGCGCGGGAAGCCAAGGCCGACCTGTTGGTTGGCGGGTTCTACCTCAACCGGGACACCGAGGCCGTCTACAATGCGGTGATGGCCATCGGTGGTGACCGGGATGTGGGGAAATCCATCGAAACGAGTGAAAACGTCTACGCCAAGAAGCACTTGGTGCCGTTCAGCGAGTACATTCCGCTGCTGAAATACCTGCGCTTCCTGGAAAGCATCATCCGCCTGCCGTATGACAATGTCACCGCCTGGGAAGGCCGGGGCAATCTGGTGCTGGCGGGCCAGCCGATGCGCCTGTCGGTCTGTTACGAAGATGTCTATGGCGAAGAGCTCATCCAGGGTTTGCCGGAAGCGACCATGCTGGTGAACGTCAGCAATGACGGCTGGTTCACCGGTTCCATTGAACCTGCCCAGCACGCTGAAATTGCCCGTATGCGGGCGTTGGAAACCGGGCGTTTCCTGCTGCGCGCCACCAATAACGGCGTCAGCGCCATCATCAATGAAAAAGGCAAAGTGCTGAAAACGGGCCCGCAATACGAGGCGACCGTCATTTCCGGTTACGCCGTACCGTTAAGCGGCACCACCCCCTATGTGCGGACGGGCAACTGGCTCATCATTCCATTGATGTTGATTTTACTGGGTGTTCCGCTGTTGCTGGCGCGCCGTAAGCCTTGATCGCTAGGGCAACTTTACTTGCTGGCGGCTTGTTGTTTAAATCAATCCTCTTCCCGTTGAACAATTTGCCAAGGAACACCACCATGTCTAACCATCCCCTTCCCCGCTGGCTGGCGGGTTTCGCCTTATGCGCCGCCGCCCTCTCGAGCCTCCCTGCCCATGCTGGCAAAACCCTGGATGCGGTCAAATCGCGCGGTCAACTGGTGTGTGGCGTGAATGTGGCGCTGGCGGGTTTTTCTTCCGCCGACAGCAATGGCGCGTGGAGCGGGCTGGATGTGGACTACTGCAAGGCGCTGGCCGCAGCCATTCTTGGTGACGCCAACAAGGTGAAATGGGCGCCACTGAATGCCCAGCAGCGCTTTACGGCGTTGCAATCCGGCGAGATCGACATCCTCTCGCGCAACACCACCTGGACGCTGACCCGCGACGCCTCGCTGGGGGCGAACTTTGTCGGCGTGATGTATTACGACGGCCAAGGCTTTATGGTCCCCAAAAAGCTGAAGCTCACCAGCGCCAAGCAGCTCGATAACGCCACGGTGTGCGTCCAGTCCGGCACCACCACGGAAAAGAACCTGACCGATTTCGCCCGTGTCAATAACCTGAAAATCAAGCCGCTGGTGTTCGAAAAGAACGAAGCCGCCACGGGTGCCTACCACAGCGGGCGCTGTCAGGCGTACACCACCGATGCCTCCGGGCTGGCAGCGGAGCGCGCCATTTCCAAGAATCCTGACGAAGACATGATCCTGCCGGAAATCATTTCCAAGGAACCCTTAAGCCCGCTGGTGCGCCGTGGCGACGATGAGTTCTTTGCCATCGCCAAATGGGTGCGCAATGCCCTGGTCGAGGCGGAAGAATACGGCATCACCCAGGCGAATGTGGATGAGATGAAAAGCAACGCCGACCCCAACATCCAGCGCATCCTGGGCGTCAGCGAGGACATGGGCGGGCTGCTGGGGCTGGACAAGGAATGGGCCTACCGCGCCATCAAGGCAGTCGGCAATTACGGCGAAATCTTTGAGCGCAACGTCGGCAAAGGTTCCCCGCTCAAGCTGGAGCGCGGCCTTAACAGCCTGTGGAACAAAGGCGGCATCCTCTACGCCGAACCGATCCGCTAATGGGGTTTTGGCGTAACCGGACAATACGCGGGCAGCTTTACCAAGCGGTGGCGCTGTTGCTGGTGGTGGGCTGCATCCTGATCCTGGCGGACAACACGCTGGAAAACATGCGTGTCCGTGGCATCCAGAGCGGCTTTGGCTTCCTGCAACAGCCCGCTGGGTTTGACATCAGTGAAAGCCTGTTCGGTTACGATTCCACCCAGCCGTACTGGAAAGCGTTCCTGACCGGGGTGGGCAACACCCTGAAAGTGGCGCTGCTGGGCATTGTCCTGACCACGCTGCTGGGCGTGTTGCTGGGTGTTGGGCGGTTTTCCCACAATATCCTAGTCCGCAGCCTGTGTCTGGCGTATGTGGAAACCTTCCGCAATGTGCCGCTGCTGCTGCAATTGCTGATGTGGTATCTGGTGTGTGTGCAACTGCTGCCGGATGTGGTGGATGCGGAGCCTTTCCTTGGCTTCTACCTGAGCAAGGCCGGACTGGCGCTGCCTGTCCCCGTGTGGGGGCAGGGCTTGCACTGGGATGTGCCGGTCAAGGCGGGCTTTGGCATTGACGGCGGCGTCACGCTGTCGCCGGAATTCCTGGCCCTGTTGCTGGGGCTGACGCTGTATACGGCGTCGTATGTGGCGGAAATCGTGCGCAGCGGCATCGCTTCCGTCCCTCGCGGGCAGCGGGAAGCGGCGCTGGCGCTGGGGTTGAGCCGCTCCCAGTCGATGCGCCTAGTCCAGTTGCCACAGGCGTTGCGCGTGATCATCCCGCCCATGACCAACCAGTACCTGAACCTGACCAAGAACTCTTCGCTGGCGGTGGCGGTCGGTTATCCCGACCTGGTGTCGGTCGCCAACACTTCCATCAACCAGACCGGGCGGGCGGTGGAATGCATCGCCGTGATCATGGCCGTCTACCTGGCGCTGTCGCTGCTCACGTCGGCGTTCATGGGCTGGTACAACCGCCGTGTGGCGATCAGGGAGCGTTGAGATGCTGGCCTGGTTGCGCACCAATCTGTTCAACAATGTATTCAACAGCATCGTGACCCTGTTGCTGGGGACATTGCTGCTGTACGCACTGATGCAGGCGTGGATCTGGGGCGTCGGCCATGCGGTGTGGGTGGCGGACGCCGAGGCTTGCGGCGCTGTCCGGGGTGAGGGTGCCTGCTGGGGCGTGGTGGCGGAAAAATACCGCATCATCATTTTCGGGCGCTACCCGTTCGGGGAGCAGTGGCGGCCCTTGCTGGCGACCCTGCTGCTGATGGCGTTGTTGGTGGCAAGCTGCATGCGCATGTTCTGGCGGCGCTGGCTGGTGGCGGTGTGGGTGGTGGTGCTGGCGGTGTTTTTCATCCTCATGCATGGCGGCGCATTGGGGTTGTCGGTGGTGGAAACCCGTTTGTGGGGCGGCTTGCCGCTGACCATCCTGCTGGCTTCCTTGTCGGTGGTGGGCGCTTTCCCGCTGGCGGTGCTGCTGGCGCTGGGGCGGTTGTCGGATTTGCCGGTGATCCGGGTGTTGTGCACGGTTTATATCGAGCTGATCCGGGGCGTGCCGTTGATTTCGGTGCTGTTCATGGCGTCCTTCCTGTTTCCGCTGTTCATGCCGGAAGGGTTCACGGTTGATGTGCTGGCGCGCGTGCTTGTGGCGATGGTGCTGTTCGCCGGGGCGTATCTGGCGGAAGTGATCCGTGGCGGCTTGCAGGCGATCCCGCGCGGGCAGTATGAGGCGGCGGCGGCGTTGGGCCTGTCTTACTGGGGAATGCAGCGCCATATCATCCTGCCGCAGGCGCTGGCGACCGTGACGCCGGGGATCATGAACAATTTCATTTCCACCTTCAAGGACACGTCGCTGGTGACGGTCGTCAGCTTGTACGAACTGACCGGCTCGCTGGACTTGGCGGTGAACAGTGACACCAACTGGCTGCCTTACAAGCTGGAGGGTTATTTGTTCATCGCCGCCATTTATTTTGTATTCTGTTTCAGTCTGTCGCGCTACAGCCGCTGGGTCGAGCGTCAGGTCAACCGGGGGAGGGCGCATTAGGATGTCTGCAACGCAATCGGCTCACATGATCGAATTCGCCAAAGTCAACAAATGGTATGGGCAGTTCCATGTGCTGCGCGACATCGACCTGCAAGTGCGGCAGGGTGAACGCATCGTCATCTGCGGCCCGTCCGGTTCCGGCAAGTCCACCCTGATCCGCTGCGTCAACCGGCTGGAAGCGCACCAGCAGGGCAAGCTGACGGTGGATGGGCTGGAACTCAGCGACGATATGAAAACCTTGCACGCCATCCGCCGCAAGGTCGGCATGGTGTTCCAGCAGTTCAACCTGTTTCCGCACCTGACAGTGTTGGAAAACCTTACGTTGGCGCCGGTTCATGTGGAAAAGATGCCGAAACAGGCCGCACAGGAGCGGGCGATGCTGCAATTGCAACGTGTGCAGATCGCCGAACAGGCCGACAAATACCCGCTGCAACTGTCCGGCGGCCAGCAGCAGCGTGTCGCCATCGCCCGTGCCTTGTGCCTGACGCCGCAGATCCTGTTGTTCGACGAGCCCACTTCCGCGCTTGACCCGGAAATGATCAAGGAAGTGCTGGATGTCATGACTGAACTGGCGGAGCAGGGCATCACTATGCTGTGCGTCACCCACGAGATGGGTTTCGCCCGTTCGGTGGCTGACCGGGTGATCTTTATGGATCAGGGACAGATCGTGGAGGAAAATAACCCGCATGATTTTTTCAACCATCCGCGCAATGAGCGCACGCAGGCGTTTCTGGCAAAGATTTTGGCGCACTGACGGCCAGCACTATGCCCCTGAAACCCTGATATGTGGCAACCGTGGCACATCCTTTGGCAGTTCTCGCCAACACCCTCCAGGTTAAAGCAGGAAACCTATGAAACCTATCGTCAAGCTTGCCCCGTTCACCGCGCTGTTGCTGGTTGCATCCCTGCTCGGCGCTTGCGGCAAGGCGCAAGAGGCTGACAAAAAAGCAGCCCAGAAAGATATTGAAGTCGGCGTGGTCACCCTGCAACCGCAGCGCGTGGCCCTGACCCGCGAACTGCCCGGTAGGGTGAGGCCGGTGGAAGTGGCGGAAGTCCGCCCGCAGGTTGACGGCATCATCCTCAAGCGCCTGTTCCAGGAAGGCGGCCAAGTCAAGCAGGGTGCCCCCCTCTACCAGATTGACAGCGCCACCTACCAGGCTGCGGTCGACACCGCCCAGGCGCAACTGGCCAAGGCCGAGGCCGCCCGTGAAGACGCCAGCAACAAGGCGCGGCGCGGCCAGTCGCTGGCGGCGCGCGGGCTGGTCAGCCACGACAGCCAGGAAGATCTGGTGACGGCGCAGAAACAGGCTGAAGCCGATGTCGGTGTGGCGCGCGCCGCCCTGGAAAGCGCCCGCATCAAGCTGGCCTACACCCAGGTCAAGGCACCCATCAGCGGTTTCATTGGCAAGTCCAGCGTCACCGCTGGCGCGCTGGTGACTGCCAACCAGAGCAGCGCGTTGGCGACCATCCAGCAGTTGGACCCGATTCTGGTGGACATTTCCCAGGAAGGGATGGACGCATTGCGCAGCGAATTTCAGGATTCCGCGCCGGTTGCGCTGACCTTGCCTGACGGGAGCGCTTATCCGGAAACCGGGACGCTGGAATTCGCCGACCTGACGGTGGACGCCAATACCGGGGCCATCACGGTGCGTGCGCGTTTCCCCAATCCGCAGCGGAAACTGTTGCCGGGCATGTTTGTGCGCACCAAGCTTGAGGCCGGGGTGAAGCAGGACGCCCTGCTGGCCCCGCAGCAAAGCCTTGTCCGCAAGGCCAATGGCGACGCCAGCGTTTGGGTGGTGAAAGCCGACCACAGCCTGGAGCAGCGTGTGGTGCAGGCGGTGCAGGCCGTTGGCGACAAATGGTTGGTGGAGAGTGGCCTGAAAGCGGGTGAACAGATTGTGGTGGAAGGGCTGCAAAAGATCAGGCCGGGGGTCACGGTCAAGCCGGTCATGGTCGGCAAGGAGCAATGAGTTATGTCCCGTTTCTTTATTGACCGCCCCATTTTCGCCTGGGTTATCGCCATCACCATCATGCTGGCGGGGATTCTGGCTGTCCCCAATTTGCCGGTGGCGCAATACCCTGACATTGCCCCGCCGACCATTTCGATCAGCGCCACTTACCCCGGCGCTTCTGCCAAAACGGTGGAGGACTCCGTCACCCAGATCATCGAACAGAAGATGACCGGGCTGGATGGCCTGCAATACATGTCCGCCACCAGCAGTGCGGCGGGCGGCACCAGCATTTCCCTCAGCTTTATCGCCGGAACTGACCCCGACATCGCCCAGGTGCAGGTGCAGAACAAGCTGCAACTGGCCGTGCCGTTGCTGCCGGACGCTGTGCAGCAACAAGGGGTGAAGGTGGCGAAAAGTTCCACCGGCTTCCTGCTGGTCATCGGCTTCATTTCCGAAGACGGCAGCATGAACCAAACTGACATTGCCGATTACATCGTCACCAATATCCAGGATTCGGTCAGCCGGGTGGAAGGCGTGGGCGACACCCAAATGTTTGGCGCGGCGTATGCGATGCGCATCTGGCTGGACCCGTTCAAGCTGAACAATTACAAGCTGACGCCGGGTGATGTGAAAAGCGCCATCCAAAGCCAGAATGTGCAAGTGTCCGCCGGACAACTGGGAGGTACGCCCGCCGTCCCCAACCAGCAGTTGAATGCGACTGTCACCGCGCAATCGCGCCTGCAAACGCCGGAACAGTTCCGCGCCATTGTGCTGAGGACTTCAGCGGACGGCGGGGTGGTGCGCCTCAGCGATGTCGCGCGGGTGGAGCTGGGCAGTGAAAACTACGATGTCATTTCCCGCTACAAGGGCAAGCCTGCCTCCGGGTTGGCGGTGTCGCTGGCCAGCGGGGCGAATGCCCTGAGCACATCCGAAGCGGTCAAGGCCAAACTGCACGACCTGGAAGCCTATTTCCCCAAAGGTTTGCAGGCGGTGATCCCGTATGACGCTTCGCCGTTCATCAAGCTGTCGATTGAGGGCGTGGTCGAGACCCTGCTGGAAGCCATTGTGCTGGTGTTCGTGGTGATGCTGGTGTTCCTGCAAAACTTCCGGGCGACCCTGATCCCGACCATCACCGTGCCGGTGGTGCTGCTGGGAACCCTGGCGGTGCTGGAAGCGGCGGGTTATTCCATCAATACCTTGACCATGTTCGGCATGGTGCTGGCGATAGGCCTGCTGGTGGATGACGCCATTGTGGTGGTGGAAAACGTCGAGCGCCTGATGGTGGAGGAAAAGCTTTCGCCACGTGACGCCACCCGCAAATCCATGGAACAGATCACCGGGGCGCTGATCGGGATTGCGCTGGTGCTGTCGGCGGTGTTTGTGCCGATGGCGTTTTTCGGCGGTTCGACCGGGGTCATTTACCGGCAGTTTTCGATCACGCTGGTGGCGGCCATGAGCCTGTCGGTGCTGGTGGCGCTGATCCTGACGCCAGCCTTGTGCGCCTCCCTGCTCAAGCCGCCGAAGGCCGGGCATGGCGAACATGGCTTCTCCGGCTGGTTCAACCGGGGCTTTGACCGCAGCAGCCGGGGTTACCGGGGGATTGTCGGGCGCATGGTGGGCAAACCTCTGCGCCATTTGGTGGTGTATGGTTTGCTGCTGACGGCGCTGGCCATCCTGTTCATCCGCCTGCCGACCTCGTTCCTGCCGGATGAAGACCAGGGTTCCTTGTTTGTGATGATCCAGTTGCCGCCGGGCGCGACCCAAGAGCGCACCCTCAAGGTGATCCAGCAGGTTGAGCAGTATTTCCTGACCGAGGAAAAGGATGTGTTGAGCAGCCTGTTCGCCATTGCGGGGCGGGGGTCTGCGGGCAGCAGCCAGAATCTGGCGCGCGCATTCGTGCGCCTGACCGACTGGTCGCAGCGCAAATCGCCGGACAAGTCGGCGCAGGCGGTGGCGGCGCGGGCGATGAAAAAACTGAGCAGCATCCGTGACGCCAGGGTGGTGGCGCAGGCGCCGCCTGCGGTGCGCGGTCTGGGCAGTGCGGCGGGCTTTGACCTGGAATTGCAGGATCGCGGCGGGTTGGGGCATGACGCTTTGCTCGCCGCCCGCGACACTTTCATCAAGCAGGCGTCGCAGAACCCGGAACTGACCGGGGTGCGCGCCAATGGGCAGGAAGACACCAGCCAGTACCAGATTGACATCGACATCGTGCAGGCGGGCGCGCTGGGCGTGTCGGTTGCCAGCATCAATGACACGCTGTCCACCGCCTGGGGCGGCTCCTACGTGGGTGATTTCATCGACCGGGGACGGGTGAAAAAGGTTTATGTGCAAGGTGAATCCTTCAGCCGCATGTTGCCGGATAACCTGGATTTGTGGTTCGTGCGCAATGCGCAGGGGGAGATGACGCCGTTTTCCGCTTTCGCCAGCGGCAAGTGGGTGTTCGGCTCACCTTTGCTGGAACGCTACAACGGCATGTCCGCCACTGAAATCACCGGCGCGCCAGTGACGGGGGTCAGCTCCGGCACAGCGATGCGGCTGGTGGAGGACATTGTCAAATCCTTGCCGCCGGGCATTGGTTACGAATGGACGGGCATGTCCTATCAGGAACAGATGTCCGGGGCGCAGGCGCCGCTGCTGTACGCCATTTCCATGCTGGTGGTGTTCCTTGCGCTGGCGGCGCTGTATGAAAGCTGGTCGATCCCGTTTTCTGTCATGCTGGTGGTGCCATTGGGCGTGGTGGGTGCCTTGCTGGCGACGTATCTGCGCGGTCTGAGCAATGACGTCTATTTCCAGGTTGGGTTGCTGGCCACCATCGGCCTGTCGGCCAAGAATGCGATCCTGATCGTTGAGTTTGCCAAGGAGCTGATGGAGCAGGGCTATGGCCTGATCGAAGCCACGCTGGAGGCGGTGCGGATACGCTTGCGCCCGATCTTGATGACGTCGTTCGCCTTCATGCTCGGCGTGCTGCCGCTGGTGATCAGCACCGGGGCTGGCTCCGGCAGCCAGCATGCGGTGGGCACTGGCGTCATGGGCGGCATGTTCGCCGCCACGGTGTTGGGGATTTTCTTCGTGCCGGTGTTCTTTGTGGTGGTGCGGCGGATTTTTCCCGCGTCTAACAAGGCTGATCAGCCCAAGTAGACTTGGCTGGCCGGGTAGCGTATCCGGGGTGGCGTTTGGGTGGCGAGGAAAAAGCCCAGCGTCAACGGGCCTACCCGCCCGATGAACATCAGCGCCATGATGATGGTGCGCCCTGTCGTGTCCAGTTGTCCGGTAACGCCGCGTGACACGCCGACCGTGCCGAGGGCGGACACCGCCTCGAACAGCAAGTCGAGGAAGTCGCCGTCATGGGCAAGCGTCAGCAGGAACATGCCCAGCATGATGGTCAGCAGGGTCAGCACCGTCAGGGCCAGCACTTTCAGCAGTTGTTCCAGCCCGATGCTGCGGCCAAAGGCGTGCAGGCTTTGCTGCCGCCGGAAAAACGCCAGCGTCGCCAGCAGCAGGATGATGAAAGTCGTCACCTTGATGCCGCCAGCGGTGGAGGTGCTGCCCCCGCCGATCAGCATCAGGGAAATGAACATCAACACGGTGTTGTCGTGCATTCCGGCCAGATCGATGCTGTTGAAGCCTGCCGTCCGGCTGATGACGGCCTGAAACCAGCTGGCCTGCCACTTGTCGAAAGCGTCCGCCATGCCGCCCAGGGTGCGGGGGTTATGCCATTCCAACCATGCAAACAACACGGTCGAGCTGACCAGCAGCATGGCCGTACCCACCAGCATCAGCTTGGTGTGCAGCGAAAACCGCCGCCACTGGCGTAGCTGGAAAATGTCGGCGATCACGGTGTAGCCCAGCCCGCCGACAATCACCAGCATGGGGATGGTGAAATTGACCAGCGGGTTGCCCGCCCAGCGCGTCATGCTGTCCGGGAACAGGGCAAAGCCTGCGTTGTTGAAGGCGGAAATGCTGTGGAACAGCGCCTGCCACAAGCCGGTTTCCCAGCCGAATTCCGGCACCGTCACGAACGCCAGCAGCGCCATGCCGCCCAATTCGCACACCAGCACTACCCGCAGGATGACCCGCAACAAGCGCATCAGTTGCGTCACCGAGGTTTGGTTCAGGTCTTCACGCAGGAAAATATGGTGCGACATGCCAACCGGCAGCCCCAGGGTGGCCAGCACCAGCACCGCAAAGGTCATGATGCCGAGCCCGCCCAACTGGATCATCAGCAGGATGAAAGCCTGCCCGGCCAGGGTGAAGCCGCTGCCGGTGTCGACGACCCCCAGCCCGGTGACGGTGACGGCGGACACCGAGGTGAACAGCGCGTCCCCCCAGCTGATGCCATGCGGGGTGGCAATGGGCAGTTTCAGCGCCAGCATGCCCAGGACAATCAGGATGGCATAGGCCAGCGCGAGCAGGGCTGGTGGCGGCAGGCGAATGACACGCTGGGTGGCAAGTGAGCGGAGCAGGGTAAACATGATGGTTCCCGTGGCGTTTAGATGCTGTCGCTGAATTTTCGGAAAGCCGAGCGCCGACCCAGGATCAGCAGCTTATCCTCTGGTTGCAAGCGCGCTTGGTTATCCTGGCAGGAAATGTATTCATTGCCGCGCATCAAGCCCAGGCAGCGCAATTCGAATTCCTCCTCCAGCTTGAGCGAACCGATAGCCGCTCCGTTGAGGCGCTCCGGCATGATCATATTGACGACATGGAAGCCATTGCCGAGGCTGACGTAATCCCGCACCAGCGGGTTGTGCAGCATCTGGGCGATATGCTGGCCGACTTCCTCTTCGGGGTGCACAATCCGGTCAGCGCCCAGTTTTGACAGGATGCGGTGATGGGTGCGGCTGATGGCTTTCACCCAGATGGTTTTGACGCCCAGCAGCCGGGCGTTCATGGTGCACAGGATATTGGCTTCCAGATTTTCGCCGACCGCCACCAGCACCACGTCGTAGTGGCCGATCCCTGCTTCCCGCAGGGTCTGTTCGTCACGTCCGTCGGCGATAATGGCTTCCGATAGGGTGTCGGCCAGACGGCTGACCCGTTTTTCATCCAGGTCGATGCCCAGCACATGGTTGCCGAAACGCATCAGGTCGGTGGCGACCGTGCTGCCGAAGGTTCCCAGCCCGATAATGGCGAAACTTTTGTATTGGGGGGCCATGTTGTTCTCCGTATTGCTGATTTGGATTCCGGCCTTGTTTGACGGCTGCTACTTTATGCCAGTTTCTGCCAAATAATCAAAGCACGATCAGACTGGCCGGAGTAAGGCTGCGATAAGCGCTTTTATGTCGGAATGGTTAAAAATGTTCAAAATATGAACATTTTTTTCATCATTTCGGGAAGACCCTAATGTTACGATTTTATGACGCTAATTTATGTCATGGGAAAGAACAATAGGAGATTCCAAGATGGAACAAGATCTTACTGCTGTAAAGTACGTAGGCCCGGCCACTGCAAAACGTCTGGCGGAGCGCGGCGTCGCCACCATTGGGCAACTGGCGGCCATGCCAGTCGGGGAGTTGGCGGAGGTTCCCGGCATTGGCGCGGGCACTGCCCCGCTGATCCTGGCGAGCGCACAGGCCATTTTGAACCCGCCAGCGCTGGAAGATGGCGTGGAGGAAATGCTGTCGGCAGATGTCGTGGACATTTTTGCAGAGGATGTGGAAGACACTGCCGATCAGGAGGCACCCGTTGCCGATATGATTGAAGATGATGCAGGGGGGCTGGTCAGCCAGGAAGTGCTGGAGGCTGTGATTGTGGCGGTGGCAGCTTCCCCACATGCAGCCAAAAATACCAAGAAACGCGCCAAGAAGGCTAAAAAAGCCGCCAAGAAGGCCGCTAAGAAAACCAAAAAGCTAGAAAAGGAAACGAAGAAAGCCATCCGCAAAGCGGAAAAGAAAGCCAACAAGAAGGCTAAAAAAGCTGCCAAGAAAGCTAAAAAGAATCAGGAATAACCATACGGGCGTAAGTGATACGCCCTTTTCCATTGTGCAACTGCCATCCCTATTAGGCCGCCAATGCCAGCAAATCAGCGCGGGTATTGGCGGTTAACGGCTGCTGGTTTTGGTCTTTCAACACCCCGTTCAAGTCAGCTGTCAGGCGTTCAGCCGTGCGCAGGAAGTCATGAATGGCGTCACTGTCATCAATCGGGCTAGGCAGGTTCAGGATCATGGAAAGCCCTGGCGTTGTTTGGGCGACCAGCGCTTCCGGTTCCAGCGTCCAGGGTTTGACGCCATTGGCGACGCTGAACAGGCTGGCTTCGCCTTTGTTGGTCAGCACCATGCGGTGGAAGATGTCCATGTCGCCGAACCGCAGGCCAGCGTTATCCAGGGCGTTTAACACGGCTTTGCCGGAAAATCCGGAGTCTATATCGGCGGCGATAAACAATACCAGCTGGGGAGGCAACGCCACCGGCTCCCTGGTGGGATGGGCGGCTGCCTCCCCGGCAGGTTTTCCGGCCACGCCCGACATCATGACATCGGAAAGGTCGCGCGCATTCGGGGAAGGGCGTTTGCCATCCCGCGCCGGTGCGTCTTCCAGTACGCTGGACAGTTCATCGCCGCCCGCATTGCGCAGCGAGGGGACGCTTTCATCCCGTTTTTGTGGCAGGTTGCGGCGGGAAATCCGGCTGATGACGTAAATTCCCACCAGGGCCGCCAACCCCAGCACCATAATGATCAGGCTAACCAGTTCCATTAAAGAATCCTTTAATCCTTACCTCGTTGTCGTTTTCATCCATTGGCCAGCCGGACGGCTTCCGCCACGTCAACTGACACCAACCGTGAGACACCCGCTTCACGCATGGTAACACCGATTAAACTATCAGCAAGCTCCATGGTGGTCTTATTGTGGGTAATGAAAATGAATTGTACCTGTTCCGACATGTGCCTTACCAGTTCACAAAAGCGCCCGACATTGGCTTCATCCAAGGGCGCATCCACCTCATCCAGCATGCAGAACGGGGCTGGGTTCAATTCGAAGATGGCGAACACCAGTGCCACGGCAGTCAGGGCCTTTTCACCGCCGGACAATAAATAAATGGAGGAAATGCGTTTGCCGGGCGGGCGCGCCATGATCGCCACCCCCGTTGTCAGCAGGTCGTCGCCGGTCATGTCCAGATAGCATTCGCCGCCACCGAACAGGCGCGGGAACATGTCGCGCAGGCGGCTGTTGACTTGGTCGAAGGTGTCCTTGAAACGGGCGCGGGTTTCGCGGTCGATCTTGCGGATGGCGTTTTCCAGCGTGTCCAGCGCCGCTGTCAGATCCTCGTGTTGCTGGTCAAGGTATTGCTTGCGTTCGCTTTGCTCGCGGAATTCGTCGATGGCGGCGAGGTTGATCGCGCCCAGGCGCTGGATATTGCGCTGGATGGTTTCCAGTTGCTGTAGCAGGGTTTCCAGGTTGGCATCATCATGCAGTTCAGCGCGCAAGGCGTCCGCGTCATATTCGGTTTTGGCAAATTGTTCGGCTACGGTCTGTTCGCGCACCTGCACGGCTTGCCATTCCAGCTTGCGGTTTTCCTGCTCGGCGCGGGTCTGTTCGGCCAGCCGTTCAGCTTGCAGGCGTTCATGTTCATGGCTGCGGATGTCGGCTTCCTGCGCCTGCACGGCTTGGCGGGCTTGGGTGAGGCGCAACTCGACTGCGGCGCGGCGCTCCAACGCCGTTTCCAGTTCGGCTTGCAGCTCGGCGGCGGGGTCATCCTGCGTGTGGATCTGCTCCAGCAGGGCGTCGCGTTGCTGTTCCAGCAATTCGAGGCGGCTGGTGATGCGTCCGAGCTGGCGCTGGCTGTTGTCGCGTTGCTGGCGGTTGGTTTCGATGTCGAGGCGGATGTCCTGCGCTTCGTCCCGCCATTCCTGTTGCTGGCGGCGGGCGGTGGCGACCGCTTGCTGCAAGGTTTCGCGGGCGGCGGCGAGCCGGTCACGGGCGTGCTGGGCGGCTTCTAGCTCTGCCAGTGCGGCATTGCGGCTTTCGGTGGCGATCAGGTGGTCTTCTTCCTGTTGCATCCGTTGGGCTTCGAGCTCTTCGTGCTCGGCTTCCACTTGCTGGCGGCGGGAATGCAACTGGTCAATGCGCTGGCGCAGGGCGTGCATCCGGCTGCGCTGTTCGGATTCCGCGCGATGCAGGCGGTTGGCGTCGGCCTGCACCTGTTGGCGCTGCTGTTCGTCGGTGTGGATGGACGCGTGCAGGGCGGCGGCGTGTTCCTGCAATCCGGCAAGGCTGGTTTCCAGCGCAGCGAGCTGGCCGCGCAAGTCTCCGATTTCCTGCTGGCGTTGCAACACACCGCTGCGGGTGTCATGGCGGCGACGGCTGCGCAGCCAGTTGGGGCCGAGCCAAAGGCCGTCGCGGGTGATGATGGATTCGCCCGCTGGCAGGCGGCGGCGCTGGCGGAGGGCGTCTTCCAGGGTTTCGGCGCAATGGATAGTGGCCAGCAGCGGCAACACGGCGGCGGGCTGGCGGATTTTGCTGGCGAGCGTTGTCGGGCTGGGTTCCTGTTGGCTGCCAGTGTTTTCCAGCAGGCTGACGCCGGAGCCGGGAAACTCGGGGAATGCGCGCAGCGTGTCCAGGCAAACCGCATCCAAGTCGTCGCCCAGCACGGTTTCCACCGCCGTTTCCCAGCCGCTTTCCACCCGCAGTTGTTCGGCCAGGCGCGGGTTGGCGTCAAGCCCCTGGCTTTGCAGCCATTGGCTGCGCGCCTTGTTGGCTTTGTCGAGGCCGGATTGTTGCAGGGTTTCCAGCGAGGCGAGGCGGCCTTGCAGGGATTGGCGGCGGGAACGCGCCTGGTCAAGCTGCGCCTGCGCGTCACTGTGTTCCTGCCGCCGCCGGTTGAGCGTTTCCGTAATGGCGGCAAGTTGTCCCTCAGCATGGGCGCGGGCGGCTTCTGCTTCGGCAAGCTGGGCTTCCAGCAGTTGCGAGTCTTCAACGAAGCGGCTAGTGGACAGGCTGGCGTTTTCCTGCCGTAGGCGTTCAAGGCGCTGGACGGTTTGCTGCAACTGGCGTTCGAGCTGCTCCATGCGGGCTTTTTCGACCTGCGCCTGCCGGGTGGGTTCGGCGACGCGCTGTTGGCTGGCGTGCCATTGCTCCTGCCAATCGTTGAGCCGGTCTTCGGCGTCGAACAGGCGCTCTTCCGCCATGCCGAGCTGTGCGCTGAGTTCCGCTTCGCGCGGTTCGAGGTCGGCGAGGGTTTGTTCGGCTTCCTCCAGTTTGTCGCGGTCTTCCCCGGCGTCGCGCAGGGTTTCCTCAAGGCTTTGCTCAAGGTTGCGCAGGGTTTCCTGCTGGCGGCGCTGGATGTCGCGTTGGTGGCGGATGCTTTGTTCGAGGCGGGCGATGTCGGAACCGGCCTGATAGTATTCGCCCTGCACCGTGTTGAGGGCTTCGTTGGCGTTGGTGTATTGGGCGCGTAACGCTTCAATGGCGGCTTCCAACTGGCGTATCTGGGCGACTTGCGCCTGGTGGCCCGTGGCGCGTTGGCTGAGGTCGAGCAGGCGTGCGGCACCGTCATGCTTGAGCTGATCCCATTGCCGCAGCAGGGCGCTGGCCTCAAGCCTGCGTTCTTCTGCGCGCAGTTCACGGAAACGCTGGGCGGCCTTGGCCTGTTTGTCGAGGCGCTCCAGTTGCTTGTCGACTTCTTCGCGCAGGTCGGTGAGGCGTTCGAGGTTTTCGCGGGTGTGCGCCATGCGGTTTTCGGTTTCGCGGCGGCGTTCCTTATAGCGGGAAATGCCAGCGGCTTCTTCCAGCGTGGTGCGCAACTCTTCCGGCTTGGCTTCGATCAGGCGCGAAATCATGCCTTGTTCAATGATGGCGTAACTGCGCGGCCCCAGGCCAGTGCCGAGGAATATGTCGGTGATGTCGCGGCGGCGGCATTTGGAGCCGTTGAGGAAATATTTGGAGTCGCCATCGCGGCTGACTTGGCGCTTGACCGAGATTTCGGCGTATTGGGCGTATTCGCCGCCGAGCGCGCCGTCAGCGTTGTCGAACACCAGTTCAACCGACGCCAGCCCGATCGGTTTGCGGGAGGAGGAGCCGTTGAAAATGACGTCTTCCATCGATGCGCCGCGCAGGTTTTTGGCGGACGTTTCACCCATCACCCAGCGCACCGCGTCAATGGTGTTGGATTTGCCACAGCCGTTCGGGCCGAGAATGCCGGTCAGGTTGCTGCGGAAATCCAGGGTGACGGGGTCGACGAAACTCTTGAATCCGGCAATGCGGATTTTGCTCAGGCGCACAGGTCAGGTTCTTTTTGCCATTGATAATCGGGGAGGGTGATTCTACTTGAGGGTATTGGGGGAATGCCAGTGGGTTATTGGGTTGTGCAGACGGGTCATGAAATCGCTTTCCAGCCTAGCAGATACACGGAACCCCATGGCCTTGACCTGTTCCAGCATCAAGATTGCATCTTGTCCAGTGATGTGGGTGCGCCGATGGTTCAATAGCAGCACACCCAGCAAGCCGATAATCTTTAGGCCCATGTTTTTGGCGGCTTTGCGTGCTTTTTTTTCATCCACCAGCAATATCATCTGGTGTTCGTCGGCCAGCGCAATCGCTTCGGCTTCACCGTGACCCAGCGTGCCATCAAGCAGGGCCAGTAGTTCATGGCGGGTCGTGGCGGCAATGCTGACTAATGGGTGCGCCAGAATCAGGCTTGCCACACCATCCTCCTTGGCCTGTATTTCTGTGGCTACCCGGTGGGGGATGACGATTTGCTGGAACAGGTTGGCCAACAAGTCCAAGCGCTTTAGCTTGCCAACCATGATCAGGCTGCTGCTGTCACTAATGACCGCAGTTGTCATGACAGCTTTTCCAGCGTATCCAATTCATCTTCCAGGTCATAATCCAACACAGGGATGCCCAGTATTGACAGCAGTTTGGCGGTGTCGGAGACGGATTTGTCCAGTGCCCGCGCCAATTGGCCGAGGGAGATGCCGCCATCGGCAAAAGCGCGGGTGAAAAGCCAGGTTTTTAGCCCAAGATCAAACATCGGGTTTTCCAGCGATGTTGCCAGTGCGAATGGCTTCCCACGTTTGGAAATCAGCAGGTAATCGCCGGACTCAACCGTTTTGGTGAGCACGGCAGGGTTGGTTTTGAGTTCCTTGATGCCTACGGTTTGCATGTTGCCTCCAAGTGCCCCTTAATGTGGGAACTTGGGTGAATATATCATGAAATGCCACTTTACTTGGGCAGATCATTCAAAAATCGGCAAATTCTGCTTGGACAATTGGATTTTTCTGTTTTGTTACATTTTTGGTGTGGCGTGATGTCGCCGCTTTTTTCTGTTGTTGCTCTATTTCCCGCTCATGTTCCCATTCTTGGCGGATTGTTTCTGCTGATCGGCGAATGTCTTGGATGACTGCCTGATCGCCAATTGTACCTGCCGACATGCCCAAATTGCTGATGCCAAGTTTTTCGATGCCGAGTTCGTTGAGTTTGGTGAATACTGCCTGCATGGCTCTTTCAGGGTAACGGTAATAAAGGCTGCCGCGAATGCGTACAAACGTCCAACCCAAACGCTCCAATATGGTTTGCCGTTCAATGTCCTGTTGCAGATTGTCAGGTGTATGGTATTTGTCTCCATCACACTCAATTGCCAGCCGACAGTTTTGGCCTTCAACTACTATGTCGATACGGTATGCACCCACTTGCCACTGGGTTTTGACGCGATAACCAGCATTTACCAAGTCAGCCAACACTGCTTTTTCAAATGGGGAGTCAGTGCGTTGTCCCTCCACTTCGACTTCACGCATCAAGGCTTGTGGATCACGGACATGCTGGATAAGCCGTCGTCTGATGTCATCCGATTTCAAATGGTTTTCCGGGTCAAGGGAATGGATCAGCCATAGCTGATTGCGCGCTCGGCTGACGGCTACGTTGTAGCGTTTTTTATACATATCGTTTTTGCCGAATCCCATCATATTCAGAACCCCATCATCTGGAGGGCTATCGACCATGGACAAAAAGATCACATCACGTTCATCGCCCTGAAATTGGGCAGGGTTGCCGCACAGAACCTTATGTTTGTTGTACAAATCCAATTCAAGGCGGTGCCGCAATATGTTGTCGATGTATTCACTTTGCTCGCTACCCAACAAGGTGATGGCACCAAAAGTGGTGGTCTGCCCGCTGTCATTACGTGCGTAGGTCGGATGATGGATACAGGCAATGATTAGCGAGGCGATGGTTTCTGCCTCAATATGGTTGATTTTTCCATTGTCATTGCGAGCACCCTCAACCCGATGCGAAATAAGCGCTGGCCGTAGTGGCGAAGACAATGGTTCCCGCAAGGGACGGATTTTATTATGGTAAGACAAGTGATTGCTGAACTGAATAATCTCTGGTACACAACGGAAATGTTCTTTCAGCGAGATGACTCCACCAAAGGCAGTTTCAGCAAGGTCATAGACAGATGTCTGCCCATCATAAAGGTGCTTATTGGGGATTTCCAATAAATCTGTATCAATCAATTTCTGGATGCTATCAAGTTGTTGGCCAATTGCATCAGGAGTGACCTGCTCCTTATCTCCCACAACGACGTGCTCTTTTCCCAAATATAGGGCAGCGAGAGCCATCATGTCACTTTGGCTAGACTCATCGATGATAACGACGTCAAAACGGGTATCGCGAGGATCAAAGCTTTCATAGACACGGTTCAGCGGCATGATCCAGACAGGAACGGCTTTACGTGCCGATAAAAGTAAATTACGGGCTTCCTTCAATAGGGTGGGGACACGTTTTCCTTTTCCTTTACCAATTTTCCTTACAATTCCGACGAAACCCATCAGGGCTTGTCGGGTAGATAAGTGCGTCCGTTCACCTTGTGCCGCCCATGTTTCTTGCTCAATAATTTTGGCGGCTAGCTGGGCAATTTCGCGTTCAGCCCCATCAAGTTGCTGCTGCAAATCAGGGATTGAAACAGCGGCGCGCTTCTCGAGAGCTTGTTGAAGTTGCAACCAATGCCAAGCTGTCGCAGCGCTGCCCGGTGGTGTGGCTTGATTGTGAGGGGGCATCCGTAGCCAGATAGCTTTTGCCCAATCCGGGGCAGTGGCATGCAATTTTTCCAGTAAGGAAGAGCGTTGTTGATAGATTTCCTTCAAGCCTTCGAGTTGTGCCAGTTGTTTCCACAGGTTTTCATAGCTATCAGCATCCCATGACTGTTGTGCATTGACGAGATCACTGGCTATCTCGCTTTGAGGGAACTGGCTAAGGTAGGTTGCCTGCCTCTCAATGTGTCTGGATAACTCAGATTGTTGCAACAAGGCGGCTCTGGCGGTAAACAAGCTGGCAAGTTTGTCTGTCGTTGCCAGTTTGATACGTTCCAGTTCACCATACTGTGTGTGCACGATTGGGTTGGATTCCAGCCATTTCTCCCAATGGAAACCGGCTGCTTCAATTTCCCCTTGCAAGGGTTCCCAGACATCGAGTCGCCAGTTGAGGTGCTTACGGATGGGTTCAATATAGTTGGGTGCTGTCAGTTCGGGACGTGAACCCAACGTTGTAAATTCTGCCCCGCCAGCTTGTGCGACTGTGTGTTGCCAGTATTTTGCGAGGGTTCTGTACTGTTGTTGTAGATGCGCCTTTGCCCTGAGCGAATGGAATTCTTCAATGGTTGCTGGCTTATTCTGGTTGGTTTTGCATTGTTCAATGAGATCAAACCAAGCGGATTTACCGAATTTGGTGAATATTCCGGTGAGTTTTTTCCCCTGTTCCAGATGCGTGATAATTGCATCCAGAATAGCGACATTGCACTCTGCTGGGATTTCAGGGGCATGTTGGATCAGGAGTGGATGTGCTTTGTTGGCCTGATCCGCTAGGTCTTCTATCGTTTGCAGCAATGTTTCCCATATCTCCCGATAGCCACCGCCAGACCAGCCTGCGAACAGTACATCTTGTAACCATTTGTCCTTAGTGTTGAGTGTCGTGACACTCTCCTGGATTTGCTGTTGTATTTGCCGAAGCTGGTTATAGGGTACAGATTGGGCGTTGATCCATAAGTCAGGGTTGTGCTGTGCTGTATGTTGTGCAATCAGGTCGCGTTTCGTGGTGAGGGTGCGGAAGTCAGCTGCTGATACCAGTGTTTCATGTGCCGGTTGTTTAACTGAGAGTTGCTCCTCTGCTTTTGGGGGCAGTTGTTGGTTGGTGGCATAGAGGGCTGTTATTTCAGTGTCAGATAGTGGGCAAAACGGGTGTTCATGGATAGTGCCGGGAATCCAGCCATCCCGGTCGGTGAATTCCTTGACGGTTTGAGCTGCCTTGATGGGGATATAGGCATTGCCAGCAACCACAATTTCTTCAATTTCGCTATAGCGTGCGTTACGGATTTGTTGTTGTAAGTGCTGCTGTTTATTGAGTAACTCTTGCCGCCGTTGGCGTAGCTGTGCTGCATCACGACGTAGGGCAGAGGCATCAAGCCCAGATAATTTGTCAGCAATCTCCTGCGCAGATTGGCTGAGTTGCGTTTGGCTTTCAGCGTCACTGTCCAAAACGCTGAGGCATAGTGGTTGGATTGCCGGGTCAAGTTTATCCCGTAAAACCCGTAACGCTTTACTGGTGTGGGAGCATACAAGGACAGTTTTTCCTTGTGATAGCAGGTAGCCGATCAGGTTGGCAATGGTATGTGTCTTGCCTGTTCCTGGTGGCCCCTGCACCAAAACAGAGTGTGCTCGATTGAGCCGGTCAGCAATGGCATATTGTTCTGCATTGGCTGGCTTGCTAAATAAAATGTCATTGGTTCGATTAAGTGTGGCATGGGATTGATTGTTAGGTTGATTTGTATCAGGAAAGGGTTGAACGTCATCTTCAATGCCAATAATGCGTTTCAGGCCTGTGGAAGGTTTGGCATTGGGGTTTTGTAGATCTTCCAGAATGTTTTCCAAAATCTGGCTCAGGCCTTGGTTGCGTTTGCGAAGGAGTAAACATGGGGCTGGATAAATGACAGGGTGCTGAAATGTATTGGTTTCCGGTTGCTGGGCGTGGAACTCGCCTTTTATAAACAAACCTTGAGCCGCCCGCTGTAAGAAGCCTTCGGTGGCGGAGATTTCTC
The DNA here is from genome assembly GCF_035668035.1 of Candidatus Thiothrix phosphatis. Lineage (NCBI taxonomy): Bacteria > Pseudomonadati > Pseudomonadota > Gammaproteobacteria > Thiotrichales > Thiotrichaceae > Thiothrix > Candidatus Thiothrix phosphatis. The sequence continues at coordinate 143,118 of NZ_JAYMYJ010000112.1, forward strand.
CTAATGGTTCGATGGAAGAGTTTTCCAACTCCTGCGATAAGGCCGCAATGCTTTTTCCGTCAATATCAGGAATGTCGCGTAACAGTGCCTTGTATAATTCTGTGTTGTCGATCCCAGAATGGAACGTGAATTCTGGTTTGGAAGTATCGAATTTTAGCTCCAGACGCTGTAGCAGTATGGGGTGATGGATGCTTTGTTCGGGGATATGCAACATGCCAGATCCCAGTATCAGCTCAATTTGATCGCCTTCTTTTTGTAGGCGTGACCATATGCCATGTATCCGCTCGAATAGTTGGTAGGTGTCAACGGCGGGTTGTTCGGCCTGAACCCACTGATTGCGCTGCGCATTCCAGATGGAGAAGGTATCTGTTCGCTTTGGGTCATCTTCAAACTTAACGGTAAGTGTGGTCTGGTCAGCTTGCTGAATGTTCCGGCTAAATAGGGGTTCTGGTATGTTTTTAATGGAGTCCCAGCCAGATGGTAGCCAGTCTTTCAGAATGGCAGGAGGGGGCGGGCATGAGGTCAATTTAGGACGTTGGATACTAATGAGTGCTTCAGCGCCACCATTTCCTTGGTTGATGACAATGTTAGGGTGTTTAGGCCAAGAAGATACTAACTGAAAGCCATCTTGGTAGTCTGTGGTGTTTTTGGGGCACTGGTTCCTTAGCTCATTATAGTTTTTTAGAAAACCAAAGAGTTGTAGCAGCTGGCTATTGGTTCTGTTCATGGTTCTGACTGGCTTTTTACAAAAGTGGTTAAATAGCCATCTATCCTGTTTCAGGGGCCACACAGATAGGTTTCCCTGTCTTGTGGCCTGTTCCTAACTATAGGCAGAAGGGAATTCGATAAATTTTTACTTTATTTGCAGGGTAATTCAGTGATCAGGAGCACAAAATTTTAATAGCGTGCTAAATTTTAGGCCTCTGTTTAAGACAAATGGATTTTGCCTACTCCCCCCAGAACACATACCCCAGGTCAATTTCCCCTGCCGCAAACGGTGGTATGCGCATTCCCCGGAAGTGCTCAGGTTGGCCACACTCCGCCGAAAACACCACATGGTAATGTTCCCCCACCAGTTGGTAAGCGATCAGCGTATGGTCTTCCGGCGAAATCACCCAGTAATAGGGAACCTGGTGACGTTGCAGCGCCATGAAATTGGTGAACAGGTCTTTGCGTTCATGCCCCGGTGAGGTGATTTCACATACCCAGTCGGGCAGGAGCGCCACTATGCCGCTGGGGCGGGCGGGCGCACGTTCCTTGCGCCATCCGGCAAGGTCGTGGGTCGGGCAGTGGTGTTCGTGATAGCGGACGCTGATTTCGGTCATGATCCACCAGCCACCAACACCGCTTTTGCGCTTGAAGGGCTGGACTTCATCCGATAGGCCGGATTGCACCATGGCGTGTTCCGCGCGCGCCATCGGGCGTTTGATGAGTTCACCGTTCACCAGCTCCGTGCGTTCATCAGTGGCATTCAGCAAATCGGCGACGGTTTTCAGTTGTAGGGCTTCCATCAGTTTGGCTCCGGCGGTGGCTGGCTTGAGGGGAAAACATCCTGAGTATAACGGAATCCATGGGGCTGCTGGACAAACCCCGTACTCGTGATATAAACCTGCACTTTTTAACATCCGCCCGACTGTTTATCGGGTCACAAGGAGCGACCATGTCCACACATCCCAGCAAGGATCTCGAAACTTTCCCCAACCCGAACCCGCAGCGTGATTACACCATCCGCATTGACGCGCCGGAATTTACCTGCATCTGCCCCAAGACCGGGCAGCCGGATTTCGCCCAGTTCAAGCTGGAATATGTGCCGGACCAGAAATGCGTGGAGTTGAAGGCGCTGAAACTCTACCTGTGGAGCTACCGTGAGGAAGGCGCTTTCCACGAAGCCGTCACCAACAAGATTCTGGAGGATCTGGCGGTAGCCACTGAGCCGCGCTTTATGCGCCTGACCGGGGTGTGGAATGTGCGGGGCGGCATTTACACCACCGTGGTGGTGGAGCACCGCAAGGCGGGCTGGCAGCCTGCCCCCAAAATAGAGCTGCCGTAATTGCTTGGAAAAAAGCCGGGGCGCGCGGTATGATGCGCAGCTTCTGCACACAAGCAATAACAAGGGGCGCACACCAATGAAACACCTGATTACGTTTATTTTTGCACTGATGCTTGGTCTTGTCGGCGTTACGGTTGGCAATGCCGATGAAAAGGCGGCTGACAAGGCTGATGGGCAGTCAACATCTGGAGGTAACATGTCCACTATTCTGATCGAAACCAACAAAGGCGATATCAAGGTTGAACTGGACGCCGCCAAGGCGCCGAAAACCGTGGCGAACATCCTGGCCTATGTCAATGAAGGCTTTTACGATGGCACCATTTTCCATCGCGTGATCCCTGGCTTCATGATTCAGGGCGGAGGCATGACGTCTGACATGCGTGAAAAGGCCGACAAGCGCCCGCCGATTGAAAACGAGGCTGACAATGGCCTGAAAAATGATCGCGGCACGCTTGCCATGGCGCGCACCAACGACCCGCATTCCGCTTCCTCGCAGTTTTTCATCAATGTGAAGGACAACGACTTCCTGAACTTCCGCTCCAAAACGCCGCAGGGCTGGGGCTACGCAGTGTTCGGCAAAGTCGTGGAAGGCATGGATGTGGTTGATGCCATTGTGGGCGTCAAGACTGGCAACTCCGGTTTCCACCAAGATGTGCCGGTTGAGCCTGTCATCATGACCAAGGTCTCCGTCGTCAAGTAAGTCCCCCTGCATCCCCCTCCGGTTTGGGGGGGATGCCGCATCCCGGGTGCATGAAATTTTTTTCTCCCTGAATCAAATAACTATTAGAACGGAATGCAATAGGCGGCCGGTTGCAGGCACGTATATTGCAGTGCAACCTCAAGAGCAACACCGTTGGTCGGTGTCGTTGTTCAACCGCATGACCGCCTGGATATAAACATGAAACAAGAATGGAATGTCTACAACCCTGGGACTTTTTACGATGAGTTGGTTGCAGCCCAGCACCAGCCTCGCAAAGCCAGTTATAAGCTGGTTGATTTCCTTAGGAATCTCACTCGGAATCGTTTCAGCCAATGTGTACGTGAATCGGAGGCCGTCATCCGTGAAATGGGGATTACGTTCACCGTTTACAGTGATGCAGGCAATATTGACCGTGCTTGGCCGTTTGACATCATTCCCCGCGTCATTCCAGGTACGGAATGGGATCGCACCGAAACGGGGCTTAAGCAACGCATCCGTGCACTGAATATGTTCATCCAGGATGTCTACAATGGTGGGCAGGCCATTAAGGATGGCGTCATTCCTGAAGATGTGGTGATGCAATCCAAAGGTTACCGGGAAGCCTGTGTCGGCATTACGCCTCCTCATGGGGTGTGGGCCAACATTTGCGGCTCCGATCTGGTGCGTCACAGCGATGGGGTCATGTACGTGTTGGAAGACAACCTACGGGTGCCTTCCGGTGTCGCCTACATGCTGGAAAACCGCAACATCACCAAACGGGTGATCCCAGAAATCTTCAATTTGTTGCCGGTGCGGGTCGTGCGCGATTACCCCAGCCATTTGTATGAAATGCTGGCTTCCCTGCGCCCCGAACTGGAGCAGCCGACCATTGCGCTGCTGACGCCGGGCATTTACAACTCGGCCTATTTCGAGCATGCATTCCTCGCCCAGCAAGCCGGCCTGGTGCTGCTGGAGGGCGCGGATCTGGTGGTCGGCAAGGACGATTACGTCTATATGAAAACCATCAACGGGCTGGAGCGCGTTGATGTGATCTATCGCCGTATCGATGATGAATTCATTGATCCGGAAGTGTTCCGGGAGGATTCCATCCTCGGGATTCCCGGCATTATGCGCGCCTGGAAAAAGGGCAAGGTCGCCATCGCCAATGCGCCAGGATGTGGCGTGGCGGATGACAAGGTCATTTACGCCTATGTGCCCGACATGATCCGTTATTACCTTGGCGAGGAGCCTAGCCTGCCGAATGTGCCGACCTGGGTGTGCCGCCGTCCGGAAGACCGCGAATACGTGCTGGATCACCTGCCGGAACTGGTGGTGAAGCCTGCCAATGAATCCGGCGGTTACGGGATGCTGGTCGGCCCGCATTCCACGGCGGAGAAGGTGGAGGAATTCCGCAAGCTGATCCAGGAAAACCCCAACAACTATATCGCCCAGCCTACCCTGAGCCTGTCGGTCACGCCGACCGTCACCGACAAGGGCATTGCGCCGCGTCATCTGGACTTGCGCCCGTTCATCCTCAGTGGCAAGGACATCTACGTGACGCCCGGTGGCCTGACCCGGGTCGCACTGGTGGAAGGCTCGCTGGTGGTGAATTCCTCGCAGGGTGGCGGCAGCAAGGATACCTGGATAGTCGATGAATATGGCACGGAAGAATATGAAGAAGGGGAGGACGAATAATGCTGTCCCGAGTTGCTGAACGTGTTTACTGGATGGCGCGCTATTTGGAGCGCACCGAAAATACCGCCCGCCTGATCAATGTGTACAGCTCCATGCTGCTGGATTTGCCGGGGCGCATGGAAATCAACTGGTATACGCTGATCCGCCTGTTCAACGCCGATCACGCCTTCCGCGAACGCTACGGGCGGGTGACGGAAGAAAACATCATGCGTTTCCTGATCGCCGACCGTGACAACCCGGCGTCAGTGGTGAGTTCATTGCTCAATGTGCGCGAAAATGTGCGCACCTCGCTGGATTTGTTGCCGGATGAAATCTGGCAGCAGGTCAATCAGGCGCATATCCAAATGAACGCTGCCCTGGATCTGATTGACAAGCGGCATGACCGGCAGAATGTGCTGCGGGCGATGCAACAGGCAGGCCAGTGCATTCGTGGCACGCTTGACAGCCACATGAGCCGTGACAACACCTTCGATTTCATGCAGATCGGCAGACATCTGGAACGCGCCGACATGACCAGCCGCATTTTGGAAATGGCTTCCATGCTGCTGTCCGAGCAGCGCAGTGACAATATGCGCAAGTATGAAGGCATCCTGTGGACCAACCTGTTGCAGGCTCTGAGTGCGCGGCAGATGTATGTGCGGCATATCCATGCACGGGTGGATGGTGCACGGGTGCTGAATTTCCTGCTGACCGACAAGGTGTTTCCTGGATCGATCGGCTATTCACTGGCGGCGATGGCACGGCGCATGCAGTACCTGCCTGACCCGGAACTGCCGATGACAATGGCACAACGCATTTTCGAGCATCTGGGTGAGCAGGATCTCAGCACTATTCCTGCCAATCAGGTGCATCCTCTGATGGATTATTTGCAGAGTGAACTGGGGCAGTTGCATGGCGAAATCGCCAAAACCTGGTTTTACCCCGACTACGACGCGCATCCGGCGCCGCAAGCACAAGGATAAGAGCCAGCAATGAGTATTCACGTCGCCTTAAACCACCGCACGGTGTACAAATTCGATCGTCCTGTCAATTTGTCGCCGCACGTCGTGCGTTTGCGCCCAGCAATGCACTCGCGCACGCCGATTATGGCTTACACCCTCAAGATCAAGCCGGAAAAGCATTTCCTTAACTGGCAGCAAGACCCGTTCGGCAACTGGCTGGGGCGGCTGGTGTTCCCGGACAAGGTCACCGAGCTGAGTGTGGAAGTCGACTTGGTGGCCGATATGGTCACGATCAACCCGTTCGATTTCTTTGTTGAAGATTACGCGCACGAGTTCCCGTTTACTTACAAGCCGGAACTGAAGCGCGAGCTGGAGCCGTACCTCGAAGTCGATGAGGACGGCGAGCTGTTGCAGGAATGGCTGAAAGGCGTTGATTTCGAGCAGCCCAATACCGTCATGTTCCTGGTTGCCCTCAATCACCGCTTGCAGCAGGACATCGGCTACAACATCCGCATGGAACCGGGTGTGCAGACTTGTGAGGAAACGCTGACCATCAAGCGCGGTTCCTGCCGTGATACCGCGTGGTTGTTGGTGCAAATCCTGCGGCATCTGGGGCTGGCGGCGCGCTTCGTGTCCGGCTACCTCGTGCAACTGACGGCTGACCAGAAGTCGCTGGACGGTCCCAGTGGCCCGGAAGCCGATTTCACCGACCTGCACGCCTGGACGGAAGTTTATCTGCCGGGCGCTGGCTGGGTGGGGCTGGACCCGACCTCCGGCCTGTTCGCGGGCGAAGGCCATATTCCGCTGGCCTGTACCCCGAAACCGGGCAGCGCTGCGCCGATCGACGGCATGACCGACAAGTGTGAAGTCGAATTCGAGTTCAGCAACACCGTCACCCGCATCCATGAAGACCCGCGCGTCACCAAGCCGTATTCCGACGAACAGTGGGATCACATCCTGGCGCTGGGCAATCAGGTGGAAAACGACCTGATCCGTGGCGACGTGCGCCTGACCATGGGCGGCGAGCCGACCTTCGTCTCCATCGACGACATGGAATCGCCGCAATGGAACAGCGCGGCGCTGGGTGAACACAAACGCGCCTTGGCGGGCGACTTGTTGCGCCGGATGCAGAGGGTCTTCTCCAATGCAGGCAGTGTGCTGCAATTCGGGCAGGGCAAATGGTATCCGGGCGAACCGTTCCCGCGCTGGGCGCTGGCCTGTTTCTGGCGCGTCGACGGCCTGCCGGTCTGGAAAGACCAGAGCCTGATCGCCGATGACCAGAAGGATTATGGTTTCGGCGACGACGCAGCCAAACAGTTCGCCGAGACGCTGTGCCGCAATGTCGGCCTGCACACGCGCTACCTGGTGCCGGGTTACGAAGACCGCCTGTATTACCTGTGGAAGGAAGCCAACCAACCAGCCAATATCGACTGGCTGACCCTGAACCTGCGCGACAGCAAGCACCGCAATGATCTGGTGCTGGCTTTGCAGCATGGGTTGGATACGCCGACCGGCTATGCGCTGCCGTTGCGCTGGGATTATTTCAAGCAGGGTTGGGCCAGCGCGCCGTGGGCATTCCGCCGCGAAAACATGTACTTGGTTCCGGGCAACTCACCGATGGGCTTCCGCATGCCGCTGGATTCCTTGCCGTGGAGCGCCGAGGACGAACGCGACATCGAATCGCAGCCGTGCCCGTTTGAAGACCGTCCGCCGCTGCCGGATTTCCACGGTGAAGTCGAATGGCGTTACCGTGAGCTGGTGGCGCCGCCGGAACCGCAGCCGCAGCACGCCGACAGCCGCCCGCAGGAAAAGGAATGGCGCGATGTGCCGCGCACCGCGATGTGTATCCAGGCGCGGGAAGGCCGTCTGCATGTGTTCCTGCCGCCGCTGAGTTACCTGGAGCATTACCTCGCGTTGGTGGCCAATATTGAAAAGACCGCCGCCGAACTGAATATGCCGGTATTGCTGGAAGGCTATGAGCCGCCTTCCGACCCGCGCATGAAGTCGTTCAAGGTTACGCCTGACCCTGGCGTTATCGAGGTCAATATCCATCCGGCGGCACACTGGCAGGAACTGGTTTCCAATACCGAGGTTCTCTACGAAGAGGCGCGTCAGGCGCGTCTGGGCACGGAAAAATTCATGCTGGATGGCCGTCATACCGGCACCGGCGGCGGCAACCATGTCACGCTGGGTTCGTGGACGCCGGGCGACAGCCCGTTCCTGCGCCAGCCGGATTTGCTGCGCAGTTTGTTGACGTTCTGGCAGCACCATCCGGGGCTGTCCTATCTGTTTTCCGGCATGTTCATCGGCCCGACCAGTCAGGCACCGCGTGTGGATGAAGCGCGCGATGAGGCTTTGTATGAACTGGAAATCGCCTTCCAGCAGATGCCCAGCGGCTACAACACCCAGCCGTGGCTGGTGGATCGGCTGCTGCGCAACCTGCTGATCGACGTGACCGGCAACACCCACCGCGCTGAATTCTGCATCGACAAGATGTATTCGCCGGATTCTTTCAGTGGTCGCCAGGGTTTGCTGGAGTTCCGTGCGTTTGAAATGCCGCCGCATGCCCGCATGTCGGTGGTGCAGATGCTGCTGCTGCGCACTTTGGTCGCGCGCTTCTGGAGCATGCCCTACAAGCACCGGCTGGTGCGCTGGGGTACGGAACTGCACGACCGCTGGATGCTGCCGTATTACGTGTGGGAAGACATGCGCGACGTTTGCGAAGACCTGCAATTGGCGGGGTATCCGTTCCAGCAGGAATGGTTTGCGCCGTTCCACGAGTTCCGCTTCCCCGTGTATGGCCGGGTGCAGTATTGCGGTATCCAACTGGAGCTGCGGGCGGCGCTGGAGCCGTGGAACGTATTGGGTGAAGAACTCAGCAATATGGGGACGGCGCGGTTTGTGGATTCCTCCATTGAGCGCGTGCAGGTCAGGATTACCGGCTTGACGGATTCGCGCTACGTGGTGGCCTGCAACGGGCGGCGCGTGCCGATGAATGCGACCGGGGTGCAGGGCGAATATGTCGCCGGGGTGCGCTACCGGGCGTGGCAGCCGCCTTCCGCGCTGCATCCGACCATTGGCATCCACTCGCCGTTGGTGTTCGACATCATCGACACCTGGACGGGGCGTTCGATTGGCGGCTGCACCTACCATGTGGTGCATCCAGGTGGCCGCAGCTACGACACCTTCCCGGTCAATGCGTATGAAGCTGAAGGGCGGCGTTTCTCACGCTTCCGCGAGCAGCATACGCCGGGGATGCTGGAGCCGAAGTTCCTGTCTGACGCCACCCGTCAGTTCTATACGCATCCGGCAAGGCCGATGGCCCCGCCGCCGGAAGAAACCAATGCGGATTACCCGTATACGTTGGATTTGCGGCGGATGTAAATAAGTCTGCCGTTGCAGGGCTGCGCACTGAGTGAAGCGCAGCCCTGTAGTATGATGGGGTGTCGTCAATCCTATTGGAAACCCCATGCATACCACCATCATCGATTGCCAAACCTTGCGGCGACAGCTGGCCAACCCCAACTGGCTGTTGCTCGATTGCCGTTTCAATCTCGCGGACGTCAGCTATGGCGAACGCGCCTATGCCGCAGGACATATTCCCGGCGCTTGTTACCTGCATCTGGATCACGACCTTTCATCCCCGGTGACGCCTGAATCTGGTCGCCACCCATTGCCAGAGGTGGAAAAACTGGCGGCGAAACTGGTCAGCCTTGGCCTGAATGCGGATACGCAGGTTGTCGCCTACGACGATTGTGGCGGCGCCATGGCGGTGCGTGCCTGGTGGTTGCTGCGCTGGCTGGGACATGAGGCCGTCGCGGTGCTGGATGGCGGCTTCCCTGAGTGGATGCAACAGCAGGGAATGCTGGAAACCGTCATGCCAACCGTCCGGCAGTCCGGCAATTTCCAACCCCGTCCGCAAGCTGGTTTCATTGTTGAAGCCCGGCAACTGCGGGACTCTTCCGAATGGTTGGTGGTGGACGCCCGCGCTCCAGAGCGTTTTCGTGGTGAGCTGGAGCCTATTGACCCGATTGCGGGGACTATCCCTGGCGCAGTCAACCGTCCGTTGACCGACAATCTGTGCAATGGCCTGTTCAAACCGGCGGAACAGTTGCGGGCTGAATGGGGATGCATCCTCCATGGCATAGATCCGGGCAGGGTGGCGCATATGTGCGGCTCCGGCGTCACCGCCTGCCATAACCAGTTAGCGCTAGAAATCGCCGGGATCACGGGAACCCGCCTATACTCTGGTTCCTGGAGCGAATGGATTCGTGATCCCGGTAGGCCGGTATATAAGCAAACGAGTGCAAAAAAATAGTGATGCAGGAGGAGAGGCAGACCAATGAGGCGGTTCCATTGTACCTGTGGTCAGGAGGTCATGTTCGAGGATAGTGAATGTTCAGCGTGTGGACAACTGCTGGGCTTCAATCCGGAAACATTGGAGATGCTGGCGGTGTTCGCTGATGAGGGGGAGGAACTCATGTTCGGTGATGATGGTTCGCTGCGCCCGTGCGCGTTGCGTGATCATCCCGTCGCTTGTAACTGGCTGATTCCGGCGGTGGATGAGCATACCCAATGCCGCTCCTGCCGCCTGACCCGCACAATTCCGGCGCAAACCACGCCCATTAATGTGCAACGCTGGAATATTCTCGAAACCGCCAAACGGCGGCTGGTGTATTCGCTGTTGTGGCTAGGGTTGCCCGTGGTTGACCGGGAGGAGGATCCGGATGTCGGCTTGGCGTTTGATTTCCTGGAAGACCAGCGCACCAACCCGCTGGTAAAAAAGCAGGTGGTGCTGACCGGGCACAATGACGGCGTAATCACCCTGCATGCAATCGAGGCGGATGATGTGCACCGGGTCAAGGCGCGTGAGCAGATGAATGAACGTTACCGCACTGTGCTGGGCCATATGCGGCATGAAATCGGCCACTATTACTGGGACAAGCTGATCCGCAACTCAGACTGGTATCCGCGTTTCCGTCGCTTGTTTGGCGGGGAGGAATACTACCGCCAGGCACTGGATTACTACTACACCTACGGCCCTGCGCCCAATTGGGGCAGCCGCCATATCAGCGCCTACGCCAGTGCCCATCCGTGGGAGGATTGGGCGGAAAGCTGGGCTCATTACCTGCATATCATGAGCACGCTGGAAACGGCGACGGGCTTTGGGGTGTTGCCACAGGCGGATGTGTATTCCAGCGATTTCCATGTGCTGATGCAGAAATGGGAGCAATTGACGGTGCTGATGAACTCACTTAACCGCAGCATGGGCATGCCGGACGCCTACCCATTCTGGCTGACGCCGCAAGTGATCGTGAAACTGCGTTTCATCCATCAGGTGATTGCGGCGACCGCTGAAAAGTAGCGGATCAAAATATGTGCAGGCCCCCATTGGGGTGGGCGTGTTCTTCCAGCCTGGGCATGGCGCGGAAAGCATGGTTCAATTGGTTTGCCCATTCGTGGCGGATTGAGATCAGGTAGGGGTTTTCCGCATCAAACCGGTAGTGTTTCGGCGTTTGGACTTGGTCGCGTGAATAAATCATCATTTCAATCGGCGGCCCCACGCTGGCGTTGCTTTTCATGGTGGAGTCCATCGAAATGAGCGAGCAAATCGCGGCGTCTTCCAACGAGGTTTCCCGTGTCAGGAAACGGTCCAGCACCGGTTTGCCGTATTTGCTTTCGCCGATTTGCAGATAAGGTGTGTCATCGGACGTGGTGATGTAGTTGCCCTGTGGGTAGATCATGTAAATGTTTGGGTTGCGTCCCATGATCTGCCCGCCCAGAATCAGGGTGGCGTCAGGCACAAAGCCGGTTTGTTCCGTGTGTTTGCGGATTTTGGCGACCAGCACATCACCGAGGTATTCGGCGACATCGGCCAGATAGTTCAGGGTGTTGACGTTGCGGGGGGCACCTTCCTGCACGTCGCGGCGGATTTGTTGTATGACGCTTTGGGTAGTGGCGAGGTTACCAGCGCTCATAATGACCAGCATCCGGTCAGGAGTGGTCATGCAACGATGCATTTTGCTGTAGGTGCTGACATTGTCGATGCCCGCATTGGTGCGGGAGTCGGAGGTCAGAACAAGCCCTGCGTCAAGGGACACGCCGATACAGTAAGTCATGTTGGTCCGGAATGGTTGAGGTTAAGATAACTTATTAGACTCTTTGCGGCAGGTCAATGTTCTATTGAGGCAGTTTTTGAATTTGGACAGGAATGTTTGTTTTTTGGATAGATGTTACCTATGACTAACTGGTTTATTTCTGATCTGCACCTGGATGCCTCCAGTTCAGGTGAGCAACAGGTGCTGCTTGACTTCCTGGCAAGGATCAAGGGCAGGGCGGAAGCCTTGTATATCCTGGGGGATTTTTTCGAATATTGGGTGGGGGATGACGTTATCGGAACGACGCATGCGGCTGTTTTTCAGCCGGTGATGGCGCAGTTGCGGCAGGTCAGCGACAGCGGTGTTCGATTATATTTTATGCACGGTAACCGCGATTTTTTGGTCGGTGAGGAATTTGCCGCCATCACCGGCTGCCAGCTATTGCCAGGACAGGCAGTCATCGATCTGTATGGGGTGCCGACCCTGTTGCTGCATGGCGACACCTTGTGTACGGATGATGTGGAATACCAGCAGGTGCGCAAGGTGCTGCGCAGCCCACAGTGGCGGCGGCAGTTTCTCGCGTTGCCGGTGGAGGAGCGGATCCGGCAGGCGGAGCAGATGCGGGCGCAAAGCCGGGCGGCAGCGGAAGGCAGGGTGGAAGAAATGATCCTGGATGTCAGTCAGCAGGCGGTTGAGGAAACGCTGCGCCAGACGGGCGTATTGCGCATGATCCATGGGCATACGCATCGCCCGGCCACGCATGATTTCCAGCTGGACGGCCAGCCTGCCCAACGGCTGGTGTTGGGCGACTGGCATGCGGATCGGGGCAGTTTCCTGCGCATCGACGCCACAGGCGTTGCCTTGGAATTTTAACGCAACCTTAACAATTGCCTTCCGCTCTGTTGGTAAGGCGCATACTATGCGGATTTTTTTCTGGCTCTGAAAAAGGTGAGCGTTATGCCAAAAAATTATATGGCAGGACTTTTCGGCAAGTCGCCGATACGCCCCTTGCAGGAACACATGTATTGTGTTTACAAGGGGATCAAGCATTTGGTCATGCTGGTTGAGGGGATGAATGCTGATGATGAGGATGTCATCCTTGCCGCCCATCAAGCCATTGTCGACACGGAACACACCGCTGATGAAATGAAAAAGGAACTGCGCCATAACCTGCCGCGCGGTTTCTTTATGCCGGTGGATCGGCGTGATTTGCTGGATGTGCTGTGGATGCAAGACCAGATCGCCAACCAAGCCAAGGACATCGCCGGTATGGTGGTGGGCCGCCGGATGCGGTTGCCGGAAAACATGCGTGACCTATTCTTGGAGTACACCCAGCGGTGTGTCGCAGCCGTCAAGCAGGCGTTGGGCGTCATCAATGAGCTGGATGAACTGGTGGAAACCGGCTTTCGCGGCATGGAGGTTGAGCGCGTGGAGGAGATGCTCCGGGAGCTGGGGCGGATCGAGCACGAAACCGACGGGCATCAGGTCGAATTGCGCAAAATCCTGTTTACTTTGGAGGATTCCCTGCGGCCTACCGATGTCATGTTCACCTACCGCCTGATCGAGTGGATGGGGCGTGTCGCCGATGACGCCCAGCGTGTGGGCAGCCGTTTACAACTGATGCTGGCGCGCTGAGAAAGGGGGATTGAATGGATTTGTTTACCGATGCTGCGGCCATTTACATTTTCCTGGCGGCCGGATTCGGCATTTTCATGGCGTGGGGAATCGGAGCCAATGACGTTGCCAACGCGATGGCGACCTCTGTCGGCTCCAAGGCGATCACCATCCGGCAGGCGCTGATCCTGGCGGCGGTTTTCGAGTTCGCTGGCGCTTATCTGGCGGGCGGACAGGTGACGGAAACCATCCGCAAGGGGTTGGTGGACATGGACGCCTTCAGCGCCCAACCGGCGTTGCTGGTATGGGGGATGTTGGCCTCCCTGTTGGCGGCGGGGCTGTGGCTGCTGATCGCAACCTGGCGGGGTTGGCCGGTTTCCACCACCCACAGCATTGTCGGCGCGGTTGTCGGTTTTGCCGCCGTTGGGGTAGGCGTTGACGCCGTCAACTGGGGAACCGTGATCTCCACGGCGACCAGTTGGGTGTTTTCGCCAGTGATTGCAGGCGTGGTGGCGTTCCTGATTTTTACCAGCATCCAACAACTGGTGCTGAACACCAGGAACCCGTTGCAGAACGCCATCAAATATGGCCCGTTCTACCTGTTCATGGTGGGGTTTGTGCTGTCCCTGTTGACCATCAAAAAGGGCTTGAAACATGTCGGCCTGCACTTGGATGGCGGGGCGGATCTGGCGCTGTCCGTGGCGCTGGGCGCTGTGATCGCCTTTATCGGGCGGGTGCTGATCAGCCGGGTGCGGCTGGCCGATCCGCAGGAGGAAAAGCGCTTCCACTACGCCAATGTGGAAAGGATTTTTGCCGTCCTGATGGTGTTTACCGCCTCGTCGATGGCCTTTGCCCACGGCTCCAATGATGTGGCGAACGCGGTCGGGCCGATGGCGGCGGTGATCGACATCGCACAAAATGGCCTCCTGGCAGCCAAGGCCAACGTGCCTTCCTGGGTGCTGCTGGTGGGGGCGGTCGGGATTGTGGCGGGGTTGGGCACCTACGGTTACAAGGTCATCCAGACGGTAGGGCATGGCATCACCGAACTGACGCCGACCCGGGGCTTTTCCGCTGAAATTTCGACGGCCATGACGGTGGTGATGGCTTCCTATACCGGGATTCCGGTGTCAACCACCCATACGTTGGTGGGGGCGGTGCTGGGGGTCGGTTTTGCGCGCGGCATTGCGGCGATTGACTTGCGGGTGGTGGGCGGCATCTTCATGTCGTGGATGGTGACCTTGCCTGCGGGCGCATTGCTGTCCGTGCTGTTCTTTTATTTGTTGCGCGGCATTTTTGCCTAGTCCAGCACCCGTTCTGGCGGGAAGCAGGCCCGGAACAGCGTCTTGCCGGGTTTGCTTTCAATCGTCAAGGTGCCGTTATGCCATTGCATGACATGTTTCACGATCGCCAGCCCCAGCCCAGTGCCGCCACTGGCGCGGGAACGCCCGGCGTCCACCCGGTAGAAGCGTTCCGTCAGGTGCGGGATATGTTGCTGCGGAATGCCGGGGCCGTTGTCCTCCACCTCCAGGCAAGCACCGCCGTCAATGTCGCTTTGCCAGCGGATTTGGATATGGGTGCCCGCCGGGGTGTGCTTGACCGCATTCGCCAGCAGGTTGGTGATGACGCTGGTGATGTCTTTTTCAGAGCCACAGACGCATAGGTCAGGCTCAATCACGGCGTTCAGGGTGTGGGTGGCGCTCGCCAGCGTGTCGCGGATAGGTTGGATGCTGCTTTCCAGCAGGGCAGGCACATCCACCCGGTTGCCTTTGACTGGCGTGCTTTCCTGGCTTTCCAGGCGTGACAGCGCCAGCATGTCGCTGATGATCTGTTGCATCCGCGCCGCCTGTTCGCGTGATTGCTGCAAAGGTGGCAACAAATGGGGGGGAAGCTCCGGGTCGTTTTCGAACAATTCCATGTAGCCCATCAACACCGTCAGGGGCGTGCGCAATTCGTGGGAGGCGTTGGCGATAAAGGCTTTGCGGGTTTTCTGCAATTTCGTGCCTTCGCTGATGTCGCGCACACTTAGCACCCGTGAGCCGCCTTGCAGTGGCAGGATGCGCGCCCGCAAGGTCAGGCTGTCGTTGAGCGGGGAGGGCAGCGTGATTTTCTGGCTATTGTTGTCTTCCAGCAGCTTGTGCAGTTCGGGATTGCGCAGCAGGGCTTCGATCCGTTGCCCCTTGTCAGTGGCGCTGTGTATGCCCAGCAGCTTGGCGGCGGATTTGTTGGCCCATTCAATGTGGTTGTCGGTGCCCAGCAGGATGGCGGCGTCCGGCAGCACGGAGAGGATCTGGTTGAAACGCCCCAATGCTTCCTGCTGCCTTTGTTTGCGGTCGTCACTTTTTTGCTGCGCCTTGTGGAACAGGTAGGCGATCTGTTCCCAGGCCCCGTCGCTGTCGGGCATGTCTTCCAGCTTGTGCCCGCCTGTCAGCCAGTGTTGCAGCTGGTACAGCTTGTGCAGCATCCAGCCGATATAGGCCAGCAACACCGCCAGCATGACTTGCAACGGGAAGGGGGTGAACCAAGCCACCAGCAGCCCGCAGCCAATGACCAGCCCGAAGCGGTAACGCTCCACGCCCCAGTAATCATTCCGCATCCGGCGACTCCGCACTGAACAGGTAACCGGCCCCGCGCACGGTCTGGATCACATTGTCGGCGGCGTGGGCTTTCAGGGTTTTGCGCAGGCGCAATACATGCACGTCGACGGTGCGCTCTTCGATGTAGGTGTTCTGCCCCCAGACGAAGTCCAGCAATTGGGAGCGGGAATACACTTTGTCGGGATGCTGCATGAAAAACTCCAGCAGGCGGTATTCCGTGGTGCCCAGGTGCACCGGCGCGCCGTCGATGCGCAACTGGTGGGCGTCCTGGTTGAGTTGCAGGCGGCCGCTATTGATGATGCGCTGCGCGCCGAAGCCATCCGAACGCCGCAACAGGGCACGGATGCGGGCGCTGAGGGTCTTCAGCGACACCGGCTTGACCAAGTAGTCATCGGCACCGGCCTCCAGCCCGTGGATCATATCGTCCTCTTCGCTTTTGGCGGTCAGCATGATGATGGGGACGTCGCTGGTCAGCGCGTCGCGGCGGAACCGGCGGATCAGCTCGGGGCCGGAGACATCGGGCAGCATCCAGTCGATCAGGATCAGGTCAGGCGTCATTTCGGCGGCCAGATTGCGGGCGCTGCGGGCGTTTTCCGCTTCCTGCACGGCATAGCCTTCCCGTTCCAGGGAAAAGCGGATCATGGAGCGGATGGCGGCTTCATCTTCCACGCACAGGATCAGTTTTTTCATCCGGTTACCCGGTCAGCCGTTTGAGCCGAAAATTTCCTCACGCATTTTGTCCAGGTTGGTGTGACGCACATCCTTGCCCTTGACCAGATAGATGACGTATTCACAGATATTTTTGCAGTGGTCGCCGATGCGTTCCAGCGAGCGCGCGCACCAGGTGACATTCAGGCTGTCCTTGATGTTGCGCGGATCTTCCAGCATCCGGGTGATCAGTTGCCGGGAAATGGCTTCGAATTCAGCGTCAACCTGCTGGTCGTTGGTCACGACCTGCATGGCCTGTTTGACATCCAGCCGCGCCAGCGCGTCCAGGGTGTCATGCAGCATGGTTTTGACGTGGTCACCCAGATGGCGCAGGGATTGGTGCAATTCGCCGGAGGTGGCGCTTTCCGTCGTTTCCACAGCGTAACGGCCGACTTTTTCCGCCTCGTCGCCGATACGTTCCAGGTCGGTGATGACCTTGATGATGGTGATCAGCAGGCGCAGGTCGCTGGCGGCAGGTTGGCGGCGGGCGATGATCTCGGCGCATTGCTCATCAATGGCGACTTCCAGCGAATTGATTTCATAGTCGGAATACGCCACTTTCTCGCCCAGCTCACTGTCCCGTTCCAGCAACGCCTTGATGGCGCTGGTGACTTGTGTCTCCACCAGCCCGCCCATGGTCATCAGTTTGCTGCGGGCGTCGTCCAGTTCCTGGTTGTATTGGTGGGAAGTGTGTTGTGTGGTGTTCATGTCCATGCCCCATGACCGCCTTAGCCGAAGCGGCCAGTAATGTAGTTTTCGGTTAATTGGTGCTGCGGGTTGGTAAAAACGGTCTTGGTGTCGTTTACTTCAACCAGATAGCCCAGGTGGAAATAGGCGGTGCGTTGCGAGATGCGCGCCGCCTGCTGCATTGAGTGGGTAACAATACAGATCGTGAAGCTTTGGCGCAATTCGTCAATCAGCTCTTCGATGGTGGCGGTCGCAATCGGGTCCAGGGCGGAGGTTGGCTCGTCCATCAGGATCACTTCCGGGCTGACGGCGATGGTGCGGGCAATGCACAGGCGCTGCTGCTGGCCACCGGACAGGCCAGTGCCGGGGGTGTTCAGGCGGTCTTTGACCTCATTGAACAGGCCAGCCTTGCGCAGGCTGTCCTCCACGATGTCATCCAGCTCGACGCGGTTGGCGGCCAGGCCATGCAGGCGCGGGCCATAGGCCACATTGTCGTAAATGGATTTGGGGAACGGGTTGGGCTTCTGGAACACCATGCCGACCCGGGCGCGCAACAGGACAGGGTCTTGTTCGCGGGCGTAGACATCTTCCCCATCCAGCACCATGCTGCCGGTCACGCGGCAGCCGGGGATGGTGTCGTTCATGCGGTTGAGGCAGCGCAAAAAGGTCGATTTGCCACAGCCGGAAGGGCCGATCATGGCGACGACCTGATGTTTGCCGATGTCCATGCTGACATCAAAAATGGCCTGCTTGGTCTGGTTGTAGAAAACATCGACATTGCGGCAGGCGAACTTGGGGTCGTCGATCAGGGGCTTGCCCACGGTGGCGGAATGTTTCAGCTCATCCACGATCCGTTCAATATCGACAACCGTCTTGTTGTCGCTCACACCCACCGTCACCGGGATGCGGCCTGCATTCAGGGTTGCTGCTTCTGCCATGGTATTACCAACGCCTCTCAAACTTTTTACGCAAGACTATCGCCAGCAGGTTCATGGTGATCATGAACGCCAGCAGGATGATGATGGCGGCCGAAGTGCGCTCGGTGAAAGCGCGTTCCGGGCTGTCCGCCCACAAGTAAATCTGTACCGGCAAAATGGTCGCCGGGTCGGTGATGCTGTGGGGCACGTCCACGATGAAGGCCACCATGCCGACCATTAGCAGCGGGGCGGATTCGCCGACAGCGTGCGCCATGCCGATAATGGTGCCGGTGAGGATGCCGGGCATCGCCAGCGGCGTCACATGGTGGAACACCGCCTGTGTTTTCGAGGCCCCAAGCCCCAGTGCCGCTTCCCGGATGGAGGGCGGGACTGATTTCAGCGCCGCGCGGCTGGCGATAATGATAGTCGGCAGGATCAGCAACGTCAGCACAAAACTGCCCACCAAAGGTGACGAACGCGGCGCGCCAAAAATCTGGATGAAAATGGCCAGCCCCAGCAGGCCGAAAATAATGGAGGGCACCGCCGCCAGGTTATTGATGTTGACTTCAATGAAGTCGACCCAAATGTTGTTTTTGGGGGCGAACTCTTCCAGGTAAATGGCCGCCATCACCCCGATCGGGAAGGAAAACAGCAGTGTCAGCGTCATGGTGAAAATGGAGCCGACCAAGGCGCTCAGGATGCCTGCCTGTTCCGGTTCACGCGAGTCGCCACGGGTAAAGAAGGTGGTGTTGAACTTGCTGGCCAGGCGTCCATCCGCTTCCAGCTTGTCCAGCCATTGCAGTTCGAAATCCTTGATGCGGCGGTCAGCCTCCGGCAGCGTGCGGTTCTCGTAGCCTTTGTGGAACATGTCGACATCATCATCGGCCAGGAACCAGACGGTCTGGGCAGTTCCCAGCAGCTTGGGGTCGGCCAACACCCGGCGCTGCAATTCATACTGGGCGTCGCTGCTGACCAGCGATTTGAGCGCTTTCTTTTGGATGCGCCCGTCCACGCCGGGGAACAGGGTTTGCAGGCTGTGGGTGATGGCGGCGTTGTAATCAGCCGCGCGCAGTTTTTCCGGCGGGTCGGTTGGCGTGACGCCCAGGGTCTGCGCATCCAGCGTCACATCCAGCTTGATGTAGGTGCTGGTGAAGGCGGGCAGGCCCTTGCTGAAGATATTGATCAGCAACAGGCCAAGAAACAGGATGCTGAGTGTGATGGCGATGATGCCATAGGCGCGGAAACGCTTTTCGCGGGCGTAACGTTTGCCCAGGCTGGCGCGGACTTTGTCGGTGGTCGTACTCATGGATGCTCCGCTTATTCGTACTGTTCACGGTATTTGCGCACGATATGCAACGCAATGATATTGAGGATCAAGGTGACGATAAACAGGGTCAGGCCGAGGGCGAAGGCCGCCAGTGTCTTCACGCTGTCAAATTCCTGGTCGCCGGTCAGCAGGGTGACAATCTGCACGGTGACGGTGGTGACAGCCTCCAGCGGGTTGATGGTCAGGTTGGCGGAAAGCCCCGCCGCCATCACCACGATCATGGTTTCGCCAATGGCGCGGGAGGCTGCCAGTAGGAAAGCCCCCACAATCCCCGGCAGGGCGGCAGGCAGCACCACCTGTTTGATGGTTTCGGATTTGGTGGCGCCCATGCCGTAAGAGCCGTCGCGCATGGCCTGCGGCACGGCGTTGATCACGTCATCGGACAGGGATGACATGAACGGGATGATCATGACGCCCATCACCATGCCAGCGGCCAGCGCGCTTTCCGACGCCACACTCAGCCCCAGGGTTGTGCCCATGTCGCGGATGAATGGCGCCACCGTAAGGGCGGCGAAAAAGCCGTAGACGACGGTCGGGACGCCCGCCAGGATTTCCAGCGCCGGTTTGACGTAGGCGCGGACGGTGGGGTTGGCGTATTCCGACAGGTAAATGGCGGACATCAAGCCAAGCGGCACCGCGATCAGCAAGGCGATGAAGGAAATCAGCAAGGTGCCCAGAAACAGCGGGATGGCCCCGAAGGAGCCGGAACCGCCCACTTGGTCGGCGCGGATGGCGATTTGCGGGCTCCAGTGTGTGCCGAACAGGAAGTCTGTCACCGGAATCTGGCCAAAAAAGCGCGAGGATTCAAACAGGACGGAAAGCACAATGCCGACCGTGGTCATGATGGCGATGGATGCGCAGATGATCATGGCCGCCTGCAACACCATTTCCACCTGGTTGCGGGCACGGGTGTTGGGTTTGATGAAGCGCAAGCCGATGAATGCGCCTGCCACCGCCAGCGCCAGCACGATGACGGTTTTCGCCAAATTGCTGACACTTTGCAGCCGGGTATATTCCTCCGCCGCAAGTTTCATTTCCGGTTTGGTTTCGGGGCCTGCGCCGTCAGCCGCCAAGTTATGGATCTGGTTGACCAGCAGGCTGGTCTGGTCGCTGGACTGGTTTTGCATTTCCGCAGGCAAATGGGCGAGCGTCATTTGGGTGATGATGGGGGTGGCGGCGAAAGTCCAGACAATCAGCATCAGCAATGCTGGCAGCGCACACCAGATGGCGACCAGATGGCCGTAATAGCCTGGCAGCGAGTGCAGGTCGTTGCCACCGCGTTTGACCGGGCTGGCGACGGCCAGGGAGCGTTTACGGCCTATGTAGTAACTGAAAGCAGCAAGCGCCAATAGTGTCAGCAAAATGGCGGGTATACTCATGGATGCTCCTGTGGAGAATGGCGTTGCTCAAGCCTCTGGTGGCATAAACCAACCCCGGGGCGCCCCGGATTGTAGGCGTGAAATATGACAGTATTGTTACAAACGTTTGAAGCTTTTGTAGGGTGCTGCGGTATCCTATACTGCAAACCGCCGTTTGTGCCATTTTTCGTTTTCGGTATACTCCTCCTTTCCCCTCATTATCCGGAAGCTGAACGGCCCCATGAATCCTGACCTTGCCCGCTTGCAACCCTATCCGTTTGAAAAAATTCGTGACTTACTGGCTGACGTCACACCCGCCGGGCTGCCGCCGGTGTCGCTGGCGATTGGCGAACCGAAACACCCGACCCCGGATTTCATCCATCAGGCGGTCAGCGCCAATCTCGACGGGCTGGCGAATTATCCTTTGACCAAGGGGAGCGCAGCCCTGCGTGAAGCCATTGCCGGTTGGCTGGCCCGCCGTTTCCAGTTGCCGGAAGGTTCGCTGGATGCGGAGCAACACGTCATTCCGGTCAATGGCACCCGAGAAGCCTTGTTCGCCTTTGCGCAGGCGGTGGTGGCGCGCGGGCCGGATGCGGCCATTGTCATGCCCAACCCGTTTTACCAGATTTATGAGGGCGCTGCCCTGCTGGCGGGGGCGGAGCCTGTTTTTCTGCCCTGCACCGAAGACAATGGCTTCATTCCCGATTTTGCGGCGGTTCCGGCGGCGGTCTGGAAGCGCTGCCAGTTGCTCTATATTTGCAGCCCCGGCAACCCGACCGGGGCGGTGATGCCGTTGGCGACCTTGCGGCAAGTATTGGAGCTGGCGGAACAGCATGATTTTATTGTTGCGTCCGACGAATGCTATTCCGAGCTGTATTTCGACGAGGGTCAGCCGCCGCCCGGTTTGCTGCAAGCCGCCGCCCAGATGGGGAACACCGATTGGAAACGTTGCGTGGTGTTCCATAGCCTGTCCAAACGCTCGAATGCGCCGGGGATGCGCTCCGGTTTTGTGGCGGGGGACGCAACGGTGTTGCAAGCCTTTTTGCAGTTCCGCACCTACCACGGCTGCGCGATGCCGCCGCCGTTCCAGGCCGCCAGCATTGCTGCCTGGAATGATGAGGCGCATGTGCAGGAGAACCGTAGGTTGTACCGGCAGAAATTTTCCGCAGTGATGGCTATACTCGCCCCCGTGCTGAATGTGCGGATGCCGCAGGCCGGTTTCTACTTATGGCCGCAAACCCCGGTGGATGACGAAACCTTTACCCGCGAACTGTTCGCCCAGGCGCATGTCAACGTTGTGCCCGGCAGCTACTTGTCACGGGCGGTCAATGGGCTGAACCCGGGCGCCAACCGCATCAGGCTGGCGCTGGTCGCCTCACTGGAAGAATGTATTGAAGCGGCGGGACGTATCCGGCGCGTAACCGAAACCCTTTAATCTGGAGAAGATCATGGCTGAATTTGCAGGACTGCAAAGCATTATTGAGGAGGCGTTTGAACGCCGCGCCGACATCAACCCGCGCAATGCAGACGCCAAGACCCGTGAGGCGGTCAACGCCGCGCTGGAATTGTTGAACCAGGGCAAGCTGCGTATCGCCACCCAGCACGGCGTAGGCGACTGGGAAGTCAACCAGTGGCTGAAAAAGGCGGTGCTGCTGTCTTTCCGCCTGAACGACAATGCAGTGATGGATGGTGGTTGCACGCAGTATTACGATAAGGTGCCTTCCAAGTTCGCTGGGTTGAGCGCGGATGAGTTTGCCGCAGGTGGCGTGCGGGTGGTGCCGAACGCCATTGCGCGGCATGGCTCCTACATTGCCCCTGGCTGCGTGCTGATGCCGTCCTACGTCAATATCGGTGCGTATGTGGATAGCGGCACGATGGTGGATACCTGGGCGACCGTCGGTTCCTGCGCGCAGATCGGCAAGAATGTGCACCTGTCCGGTGGTGTCGGCATCGGCGGCGTGTTGGAGCCGTTGCAGGCAGGCCCGACCATTATCGAGGACAACTGCTTTATCGGCGCGCGTTCCGAAGTGGTGGAAGGCGTGATCGTGGAAGAGGGTGCCGTCATTTCCATGGGCGTCTATATTGGCCAGAGCACCCGCATTTACGACCGTGAAACGGGCGAAGTCCTGTACGGGCGCGTTCCGGCTGGCTCCGTGGTGGTTTCCGGCAACCTGCCTTCCGCTGACGGGACATACAGCCTGTATTGCGCGGTCATCGTCAAAAAAGTGGATGCCAAAACCCGCAGCAAGGTGGGGATCAACGAACTGTTGCGCGACATCTAAACAGTGCTTATTAGGGCGGCGGACAAGCCCTTTCCGTCGCCCTCAGTGCAGGTTTTTTATTCTTTACTTTCAGTCTGTTCTTCTACAGAAATTTCAGCAGTGCCTGGTATTTGGGGGCTTGGTTGGTCGGCTGGTTGATGTATTCCTTCACTCCCCAACTGCCATACGCCTGATAGGTGCGCGGGGATGAGAACGCGACAAACAGGCCGCCGCCGGTGATTTTCCCCCAGCCTTCCAGCAATTGTGTGTACAAGTCCGCCATGGGCTGTGCGCGGTTGGCGCCGATGTATTGCGGATTGGGGAATTCGCGGCTGGAATGCGTCTTGCGGTCAACCAGATGTTGCCCGCCCTCGTAAGCGATCAGTTTGACGCGGTACTGTTTGGCGACATCAGCCTGCTTTTGCACCATCGTCAGCACATTTTGCAGGGAGTAGGCGTTGCGGTCGTCCTGCAACAGGCGGAAGACGTCTTCGGTGGTGCGGATTTCATCCCGTTGTTTTTCATGCACGTAGAAGTAGGGCGCAATCGCAAATGCGTCGGTCTGCTGGTAGGCGTTGTTGTAGCCCAGCAGGAGCGCGCTCAGTTTCGGGTTGGCCGACCAGCCGCCCAGCACCCGCACCAGCCGGGAGGAATCGCCGAACGCCTGCCGCCAGATGTTGAATATTTCCAGCGCGCGTTTGACGTAATACTTGCTGCCTGCCTGCGCCGGGGCAACGTCCAGTTTTTGTTGCAGGCCCATTTGCTGGGTGTAATGCGCTTGGTTGAACGCGGGGTTCCAGGCTTCGTTGGTGTATTCCACGTAAGCCTTCAGGTTGGGGCGCAGGTTCTGGCGCACATAGTCAGCGTATTGCCGCACCAGATTGTCATCGGCGGCGTGTGGGATGTTGAACCAAGCATCGGCGTTCAACTGGTTGGCCAGCTTGACCATCACTTCCAGCGGCGCGCCGCGGCGGCCTTCCTTGCCTGCCCAGGTGGCCTGCGACATGCGCGGCATCTGTTCCCAGGAGGTGATCGGGTTGCGGGTGATGCCGGACATGTTCATGAAGCGGATGGTCTTGAACGGGCGCATGAAGTTTAGGTAGTCGGGGTTGAACAGGATGCTGTCGTAATGGGTGGCGAAGTCGCGGTAATCGCCATCACATTGCCCCGAACCATTGACGCGCTGGAACGGGTTGCTGGCGCAAATGCCGCCTGGCAGCAACACCCGGATATTGCGCAGGTAGTCCTGCGGATTGGTGCGGGTGATGGTCAGCGTGACCTTGAGGTAGCGGTCGGCACCGGCGGCGATCCGGATAATGTCCCTGCCTTGGGCATGGTTGATAAGCTGGGCGTCATCACCGTACCGCAAGTCGCCGTCACCATCGTACAGCACGGTGTAATTGCCTTCCGGCAAGGAACCGGCGGGCAGCCAGTGCAGCAAGTTGGTGCCTGCTTGCCCGCCGTTGAGGTTCTGTGGCCAGCCATCCGCGTCATACACAATATTGCCGTGCGTCAGTTTGGCGTCAGCCTCATCGAACGGCAACGCCATTTTGAACAGGTTGGCGAACGGCACACTGGAATCCACCTGCATGATTTCATTGGTGTTCATGCCCAACGGCAAATGCGCCGCCTGTGCGCTTGTTGTGGTGGATATGAGACAAAAAATAAATAAAACCACATAACCGATAAATTTTTTTATTGATAACATGGTGAACGCCATTGGGTAAGTCGAGTTGGGCAAACTATAGCAAGATACGTGATGGTGATCACTTCATTCCCCGCCACATTCCTTATAGAATGCGCTTGCCCAGCTGTTGGTGGAACTTTTGGCAGACGCCTGTCCTGAAAGGGATAGACTTGAAATATCAGGCTTTGCTAATATTTCGCGGGCTGGTTTAATTTGGGGAAAACAGATGACACGCTTGAAAAGCGCTATTTTAATCACACTGCTTGGTTTTGCCGTTGCACAGCCCGTTTTGGCGGAAGGCGACGGTTGTAGCCTGAATGCAGGCACAGTCAATAAGAAAGCGGAGCTCCATCAGGACTCTATCCAAAAATACGCCGATAAATATGGCGTCAGTTCGGACATGGTCAAGGCCGTCATTGCGGTTGAATCCTGCTACAACACCCAGGCGGTTTCCCCCAAGGGCGCGCAGGGCCTGATGCAGTTGATCCCCGCCACGGCGGAGCGTTTTGGGGTGGCCAACACGTTTGACAGCAACCAGAATATCCATGGCGGAACCCGTTACCTGAGTTGGCTGATGGATCGCTACGATGGCGACCTGTACCGGGCGATCGCGGCCTATAATGCGGGGGAAGGGGCGGTCGACAAGTACAAGGGCATTCCGCCTTATCTTGAAACCCAGCATTATGTGCGCCGGGTGTTGACGGTTTACAACCGTCTGAGCGGTCAGGCGGTGGCGTTGCCGGTCGTGACGGCTTCGGCCCCAATCACAACAGCAGGCGGCGTAAAAATATCCAAACCGAAAGTGTTGCCGCCCAGCAAACCCGGTCGCGCCGGTTGGCAGCTCAACAAGGCGAAAGCGCCACAGCTTTACAAGCATTGAACCAATAATCAATGATGGTGAAAAGGGCATGAAATTTCATGCCCTTTTTTGTTTTGTCAGCCTTTGCCCAGCAGTTTCAGCAGGTTGGTTTGCGCGCTGATGGGCGGCGTGCCATCTTCCGGCTGTTGGCGCTGGTATTCGCCGTCCGCCTGTAATTCCCATGCTTGGCTGTTGTCTTGCAAGTGCAGTTCAAACGCTTCGTGGATAATGCGGCGGCGCAGCGCTGGGGTAAGGATCGGGAACGCCACTTCCACCCGACGGAAGAAATTGCGCGGCATCCAGTCGGCGCTGGAGCAATACAGCTCTTCCTCCCCATCGTTGAGGAAATAGAATACACGCGGGTGTTCCAGGAAACGCCCCATCACCGAGCGCACCCGGATATTGTCGGAAACGCCCGCGATGCCGGGGCGCAGGCAACAGACCCCACGCACGATCAGCTCCACTTTCACGCCCGCCTGGGATGCCTGGTACAACGCCCGGATGACTTGCGGCTCAATCAGTGCGTTCATGCGCCCACGGATCAGCGCGGCTTTGCCGTTGCGGGCGTGTCCCGTTTCCCGCCGGATTTTCTCCATGATGGCCTGATGCAGGGTGAACGGCGATTCCAGCAGGTGTTTCAGGTCACGCACCCGGCCAAGCCCAGTGAGCATGTGGAACACCTTGTGCACATCCTCGGTAATGTCGGGGTGGCAGGTCAGCAGGCCAAAGTCGGTATAAAGCCGCGCCGTGCCGGAGTGGTAGTTGCCAGTGCCAAGGTGCGCGTAGCGGCGCAGGCAGTCGTGTTCACGCCGCACCACCAGGCAGAGTTTGGCGTGGGTCTTGTAGCCGACGACGCCGTAGACCACATGGGCACCCGCGTTCTGCAACTGGTTGGCGAGCCCGATGTTGGCCTCTTCGTCAAAACGGGCGCGTAGTTCAACCACGACGGTGACTTCCTTGCCTGCCCGCGCCGCTTGTGCAAGCTGCTTGGCCAGTTCGGATTGTTTGCCGGTGCGGTACAGGGTCATCTTGATGGCCAGCACGTTCGGGTCGTTGGCGGCTTGTGCGATGAAATCCGTGACCGTCTGGAAACTTTGGTAAGGGTGATGCAACAGCACATCTTCCTGCCGGATGCGTCCAAACAGGTCTGGATGCTGTTCCATCAGGGAAGGTGCCGGGCGGAAGGGCGGGAAGCGCAGGTCGGGCCGTTCCACCAAGTCGGCGATCGCCATCAGGCGGTTGAGGTTGACTGGCCCATTGACGTTGTAAAGATCCTTTTCACACAGGTCGAATTGCTCCATCAGGTAGTCGATGTTGTCTTGTGGGCAGTGGTCGGAAATTTCCAGTCGTACAACCGCGCCATAATTCCGTTGCGGCAATTCGCCTTGCATGGCTTGCAGCAGGTCGTCCACTTCCTCTTCGTCGACGTACATGTTGCTGTTGCGGGTCAGGCGGAACTGGTAACAGCCCTGCACCTCCATGCCGGGGAACAGCCGCCCAATGAAGGCGTGCAGGACAGAGGACAGGAACACGAAACTGT
Source organism: Candidatus Thiothrix phosphatis (assembly GCF_035668035.1). Taxonomy (NCBI): domain Bacteria; kingdom Pseudomonadati; phylum Pseudomonadota; class Gammaproteobacteria; order Thiotrichales; family Thiotrichaceae; genus Thiothrix; species Candidatus Thiothrix phosphatis. The sequence goes on from NZ_JAYMYJ010000112.1 coordinate 170,133, forward strand.
TTGCGCTTTGCGCCATGTCGGCAGGCAGGCGGATGATGCGCGGCAGGGTGCGCGGCGCCTGCACAATGGCGGTGTCGATTTCGCGCCCGAAAGCGTCGGTTCCGCACAGGCTGACAATAAAATTCAGGCTCTTGTTGATGACATTGGGGAACGGGTGCGCCGGATCCAACCCCAGCGGACTGAGCAGCGGCATCAGCTCCCGATCGAAATAATCCGACAACCAGGTGTGCTGGCGCTCATCCCAGTGGTTGCGGCGCACAAAAAAGATGTTTTCCTGGTGCAGTGCGGGAATCAGCACTTCATTCAGCAACTGGTATTGGCGCTCGACCAGCGCATGGGCGATGACGCTGATCTGCTGCAAGGCTTCGGCTGGTGTCAGGCCATCTGCGCCGACAGAGGCGGCTTCCAGTTGCAACTGTTGCTTGAGGCTGGCGACCCTGACTTCAAAAAATTCATCCATGTTGGAGCTGGAAATGCACAAGAAGCGCAAGCGTTCCAGCAGGGGAACATCAGGATCCTGCGCCAGTTCCAGCACCCGGCGGTTGAACGCCAGCAGGCTGAGTTCACGATTGATGTAATATTCAGCGCCGTCCAGGCGGTATGAAACACTTTCCAGTAGCGGGGTTTCCTGTTCCATAATGGGTATTATTCCCTGCTGGCGGCAAACATGCCCGCAGCGTGTGGCAACTTGATTGCAGCCCGTGCAGATGTGATCATCTTCGTCCAGCAACCACAGGTGGCGGTAGGGTAGGAAATGCGGTTTGGCAAGCCCATTTGTTGTAATTATCATGGTTAGTATTGCGCTTTGTTATTGTTTTATTCATTTATTCGTTGGTTTAAACAGTTTATCATACACACCCTGTGGGCTATAGCATATAAAAATGAGGCATGAATAGATATGTTTGAATTGATCAAGTCTGGCGGGATCATGATGTTCCCCTTGATTCTGAGTTCCATCCTGGCGCTGGCGATTGTTATTGAACGCTTCATGTCATTGCGGGTGCATAAGGTTGCGCCGCAAGGGGATATTGATCTGGCGCGGAAACTGGCCAGTATCGCCAGGCTGCCGGAAGCGCAGTTGGATGAGTTACGCAACAGTTCGTTGATGGGGCGGGTGCTGGCGACGGGTCTGGAAAGCCGCGAACTGCCACGCCATATCATGAAGGAAAATGTGGAGGAGGCTGGGCGGCATGCGGTGCATGAATTGGAGCGTTACCTGCCCGCCTTGGGAACGATTGTCACCATTGCGCCGATGATGGGGTTGCTTGGTACGGTGCTGGGGATGATTGGCGTATTCAGCGCCATCAATGTCGCCGGGGTTGGCAATCCGCAGCAAATGGCAGGGGGCATTTCCGAAGCGTTGATCACCACCGTGGCAGGTTTGCTGATCGCCATTATCACCCTGGTGTTCGAGCGCTATTTCAAGGCCAAAGTGGATGGCTACGTCGCCACTATGGAGCGGGAAGCCATGCGTTTGATTGAAATCGCCAATTCCAACCGAAAAACGACGCCCGTGCCGCCGCCCACAAGGCCATTGCAAGGTGGCGCAGCACCCACGGGCGCAGCCCAGCGGCCAGCTCAGGCCATGCCTGGGCGCGGAGGTAAGCTGGCATGAAATTCCGCAGCCGTGTGCGCAGCGAAAGTACGGTTGACCTGACGTCACTGATCGATGTGGTGTTCATGCTGCTGATCTTTTTCATGGTGACGACCACTTTCGACAAGAATGCGCAAATCAAGATCGCTTTGCCGACTGCCAGCAATACGGCTGCGCCAGTCGATGAAGACAAACTGGAGTTGCTGATTGACAGCCAGGGGCGCTATTACGTCAATGGCCGTGAAGTGCTGAACAATCAGCCGGAAACCTTGTTCCAGGCCATGAGCCAAACGCTGGAATCGATGGGCAACAGTACGCCGCCATTGGTGATTTCCGCCGATGCCAGCGTCAACTATCAGGCGGTTGTGACGGCTATGGACATTGCTGGGCGCCTTGGCCTGACCAACTTCTCGATAGCGACCTCGCAATCGGAACGCAAACCACAGGAATAGGGTGACCACGCTGCGCACGGATGGCTTGCAGAACTACAGGCGGTTGATTGGGTATTCGCTGCGGGAGAAACGCGCCCTGTTGCTGGCATTGCTTGGTTTGGTCGCGGGTGCAATCACCCAGCCGCTGTTCGCCTGGAGCTTGGAGCCGTTGCTGGACAAGGCCATCAACCAACGTGACCCGCTTACTATCCAGTGGCTGCCGTTGGGGATTCTGGGTATTTTTCTGCTGCGCGGCGGGGCCATGTTCCTGTCCGGCTATTATGCCGGGCTGGTGGGGCGCATAGTGGTGAAGACCTTGCGGGATGAGGTTTTCAATCAGTTGTTGCGGATGCCGGTGCGGTTTTTCGAGAGTTCCTCCTCCGGCAAGCTGTTGTCCTACGTCAGTTACCACATTGAACAGGTGGCGAACACCAGCATCCGCGGGGTGACATCGCTGATCCAGGATTCCGCCACCATTATCGGTTTGCTCGGGTTGATGTTTTGGCACAGCTGGCAATTGACGCTGGGAATGCTGGTCATCGTGCCGCTGATCGCTGGGGTCATCGCTTGGGTGACGCGCCGCCTGCGCCAGTTGAGCCACAAGGTGCAGGATTCGGTGGGCGACGTGACCCAGATCGCCAATGAAATGATCCGTGGTTACAAGGTGGTGAGGATTTTCAACGGCGAACAGTATGAATCGCGCCGCTTCAGCGCCGCCAATGAGCAGAACATTGAGCTGCAAATGAAGCGGATGGTGCTGGAGTTGCTGAGTACGCCGGTGGTGCAGTTTATGGTGGCGGTGGCACTGGCGGCGATTGTGTTCGTGGCGACCCGTGACGCCATGTTGGACGCCCTGACGCCGGGCGTGTTCATGTCCTTCATTATGTCGATGATTTTGCTGTTGACGCCGATCCGCAACCTCACCCAATTGAATGCGCAATTGCAAACGGCGATTGCGGCGGGCGAGGGCATTTTCGAGCTGCTCGACAGCCCGACGGAACCGGATCACGGGGCGCAATCCTTAAGCCATTGCCAGGGGGCGGTGACGTTCCATGATGTTTCCTTTGCCTACCCCGGTACGGACAAGCAGGTGTTAAGCCACATCAACCTGGAGGTCGCGCCGGGTGAAAAAATCGCGCTGGTCGGGAAATCCGGCAGCGGCAAAACCACCCTGGTCAACCTGTTGCCGCGTTTCCACGACATTCAGGAGGGGGAAATCCTGTTGGATGGGACGCCATTGCAGGCCATCCGCCTGCAAAGCCTGCGCAGCCAGATTGCGTATGTGGGGCAGGAAGTCGTGCTGTTCAACGACACGGTGCGCAACAACATCGCCTATGGCGACATGCGCCAGTTGCCGGATGCGCAAGTGAAAGCGGCGGCGGAAGCCGCCCATGCGTTGGAGTTTATCGAAAAACTGCCACAGGGGTTCGACACCCTGATCGGTGATAACGGCGTGATGCTGTCGGGTGGGCAACGCCAGCGTCTGTCGATTGCGCGCGCCATCCTGTCCAATGCGCCCATCCTGATCCTGGATGAGGCCACTTCTGCGCTGGATACCGAATCCGAGCGCCATATCCAGGCAGCGCTGGAACGCTTGCTGGAAAACCGCACCACCTTCATGATCGCCCACCGTTTGTCCACGATAGAAAACGCCGACAGGATTCTGGTCATGCAGGATGGTGCAATTGTCGAATCCGGCAAGCACGCGGATTTGCTGGAATTGAACGGATACTATGCAAGATTGCATGCAATGCAGTTCCATGAAGATGCGGCGACGGCTTGAACGCTGGTTGTTGGATGTCTGGTACGGCGATGGTCGGCTGGGCCAATACCTGCTGTTGCCCTTGAGTGGGATATTCTGCGTGCTGGCGGCATTGCGGCGCTGGCGGCATCAGCGGCGGCAAATCAGGCATCCGGTTACGGTGATTGTGGTGGGCAACATTTCGGTGGGCGGCACTGGCAAGACGCCGCTGGTGATCTGGCTGGTGGAACGCTTGCGTGAGGCCGGTTTCACGCCAGGCGTGGTGAGCCGGGGGTTTGGTGCCAAAGGTGGGCAACGGTTGGTTGCGCAAAGCGACCGGGCGGCCGAGGTTGGTGACGAACCCTTGCTGATTGTCCAACGCACCGGCGTTCCCCTCGCCCTTGGCCGGGATCGCAACCAGGCGATTGCCGCCCTGTTGCAGCAGTCAGCCTGTGATGTTGTGGTGGCTGACGACGGCTTGCAGCATTACCGGATGGGGCGCGACCTGGAAGTTTGCGTGGTGGATGGCGAACGCCGTTTCGGCAATGGTTTTTGCTTGCCTGCCGGGCCATTGCGGGAGCCGGTTTCCCGCTTAAAACATTGTGATTTTGTTGTGACCAATGGTGAAACCATGCAGGTGGGCGGGGATATGCTGGTGAATCTGGCGACAGCGGCGCAACAGGCGCTGGCCGGATTCGCCGGGCGGACTGTCCATGTGGTGACCGGCATTGGCAACCCGCAGCGTTTCATCCGCACACTGGAACAAGCCGGTTTGCAGGTCTTGCCGCACATTTACCCCGACCATCACGCTTTTTCCGGCGCAGAATTGCAGTTTGACGATGCGTTTCCCATCCTCATGACTGAGAAAGATGCGGTAAAATGCCGTCAATTCGTTACGCCAAATGTTTGGTGTCTGCCGGTTACGGCAGTGCTGGATGCACAACTGGCCGCTACGCTGCTCACACGCTTACAAGGATTCCGTCATGGATAAAAAACTATTGGAAATTCTGGTCTGTCCCGTCACCAAGGGGGCACTGATTTATGACAAGGACAAACAGGAGCTGGTCTCGAAGTCCGCGCGCTTGGCTTACCCCATCCGGGATGGCGTGCCGGTGATGCTGGAGGAGGAGGCTCGGCCTTTGACCCAGGAAGAAGTGGAGCAGTTGCACGAATGAATCCGGTCGTGGTGATTCCGGCGCGTTACGCCTCATCCCGGCTGCCGGGCAAGCCCCTGCGTGTGCTGGCAGGCAAGACGCTGATCCGGCATGTGTATGAAAGGGCGCAGGCGGCAGGGTTTGCAACCGTGCTGGTGGCGACCGATGATGAACGCATTCGCGCCGAGTGCGAAAGCTTTGGCGCAGAAGTGGTCATGACCGCCGCAACCCACGAAACCGGCAGCGACCGGCTGGCGGAAGTGGCGCGTTTGCAGGGGTGGGAAGATGAGGTCATTGTCGTCAACCTGCAAGGCGATGAACCGCTGACGCCTGTTGTAAATTTGCACCAACTGGCGCGCAACTTGGAACAGCATCCACAGGCAGGCATTGCGACGTTGGCGACGCCCATTACGGACGCCAATGATTTCGCCAACCCCAATATTGTCAAGGTGGTGCGGGATGAACAGGGGATGGCGTTGTATTTCAGCCGTGCGCCGATCCCGTTCCAGCGGGATGCAGGCATGGTTGTCGGGGATTACGCCTTGCGCCACATTGGCATGTACGCCTACCGGGCGGGCTTTCTACGGGCGTTTGCGCGCATGCAGCCCTCTTTGCCGGAGCGGCTGGAGAAACTGGAGCAATTGCGCGCGCTTTCCAACGGTTATCGCATTCATGTTGATATTGCGGCGGAAATCCCTGCGGTTGGCGTCGATACCGAAGAAGACGCCGCCAGGGTTACGGCGCTTTTGCAACAGGGATGAGTGGTTGGTTTTCAAAGTAAAATATCAGAATACCTAAATAAGTTATTATTATAGTTAATAATTACCATTTGACAGATCAATAGTCCTCTGTCACTCTTTTGCAACAAGAGTGAGGATTCGCACACGTATCAGTAGAGAGGAGGAATGATTATGTTCAAAAAGACTACCTTGGCGGCGTCGGTTTTGCTGGCGATAGCTGCCCAGCCGGTTTTGGCGACAAACGGTATGGCACCTACAGGGCTGGATCCGCTTCAGCAGTCGATGGGGGGGGCGTCTGCCGGTTATGCGGCCAATACCATGAGCATGGCCACCAATCCAGCTGCCGCTTCATTCGTTGAAGATGGTTACGATATTGGCGCAGAGGTGTTTAAACCCAGCCGCAGCGCCACTTTCAAAGGTACAGCGTTTGGCGCGCCAGCGGATGCGACAGCGGATGGCAATGGCGATGAATTGTTTCTGATCCCAAATGCGGGCTATAAAAGGAGCCTGAAGGGCGGTTTGTCGGTGGGTATCACCGCTTATGGCAATGGTGGGATGAATACAGCTTATGATGGTGGCGTGCCTTTTGGGACGGCCTATTTTTCTGGCACTCCTGGTTCCACGGGAATTGACCTCAAACAATTGTTTATTGCCCCCACCGCCAGTTATAAAGTGAATGAGAATGTGGCGGTTGGCGCTTCCCTCAACATGGTCTATCAGCGTTTCGAGGCGGAAGGTTTGGGCGCATTTAGCGGTTTTAGCAGCGTCCCTGCCAACCTGACCGATAAAGGCGGGGATTCCTCCACAGGCGTGGGCGCAAGTGTTGGCATCCAGGGCAAGGTGACGGATAAATTGAGCGCAGGTCTTGCTTACCGCTCCAAGACGAAAATGGGTAAGTTTGAAAAATATAGCGGGTTGTTCCCCAATGGCGGTGAGTTCAATGTGCCAGCGGCGACAACGCTAGGCATCGCCTATAAAGCGACGCCCCAGACAACCGTGGCTGCTGATATTGAACAAATTGAATACTCGAAAATTGCAGCGATGGGTAATGCGCCCGGCACCCCATTGCCATTTGGCTCTGCGAATGGCCCGGGGTTTGGTTGGGATGACCAAACAGTCTATAAGCTAGGGGTCAAACATCAGTTAAATGAAGGCCTTGCCTTAATGGCAGGTTACAACTATGGGAAAAGCCCGATTTCCAGTGATGAAACGACCCTTAACGTGTTGGCCCCTGGTATTACGGAAAAGCACGCTTCCCTTGGCTTTGAGAAAAAGCTGACGCCAAAATCGAAACTGGTGGGTTCTTATGTGCATGCTTTCAAGAAAACGGTGACTGGCAATGCAACTGTGCCGCCGCCTGGCCCGCTGCCATTGGATGCTTATGACTTGAAAATGGATCAGGATATTATTGGTCTTGGGTACAGTGTAGAGTTCTGACAGAATTGGAAAGTGGAGGAGTGGAAAAGCGGAGCATTTGCCCCGCTTTTCTTTTTTATCCCGAAATTAGAAGCGGATAAGCCCAATAATCCGCCTCTGTCAATTTCTGCCTACCAGCCCTAAAAGTAGGCGAAATTTATTTCGGGTGTTTTTTTAACTGTTTAAATGCACCTAAATCAGTGGATGTTCCTGAGTCCCGAACGTATGTGACGGCAAGCGGACGCGCAGCAACGATGATGGCGTTGTCACCGAGATGGCCCCATGGGTGACAGTGTCAACTGGGGTGATAATGTAATCGGGTACGCCACACAATGTATCGCTGTTTGCGTGAAGGGGCTGGTCAGTTTCCTCTCCAGCTTCAAACACCGTAAAGTATGAGTGTTGGTAGCGGGCGGATTGGATACGTGCGTTCCGGCAAGCTTCCGCAAAAGATTTGTATGTTGAATGATATATTCCGTCCAAAAAAACCTTGAACATGTTTAAAGACTCCTGTTTGCCATTCATGTTGCTTTATGGGTACAGAATAGGGGAATTGCGGATGTTGGGATGTGACAGCAAACACACATTGAAAAATTGGCAATTAAAAAATTTTCTGGATGTGTTTTTATTTAAAAAAATTATTAAAAAAATGATAGTTGTAAAAAAGAAAAGCGGGGTAATGCCCCGCTTGATAGCTGTCTTGTGTATACGGAGAAAGCCCCATCTGCTGTAAAACCAAGACTTATTATTGCCGGGTAAAAATTACCCGTTTAGCCCTTATATTTTATTGAGTTGTTTATTTTATGCGCCCCTGGAAAGCCTTGCTGCTTGAATGGATGCGGCGGCTGCAAGTGTTGCAACCCCGACTTTTCTCTGGTCGTGGCTTGTTGAGACGACAGTGTGTGGTGCGATAATGTAATCAGGGACGCCTTTCATGACTTCCTTTTCGTTATCCAGCAGCAGGTCTTCACTTTCATCGCCCGCCTCAAATACGGTGAAATAGGATTGTTGGTTGCTGGCTGCTTCCATGCGGGCATGTCGGCAAGCGCCAGTAAACGTTTGGTGTGTAGAGTGGTAAACACCATCAAGGTATACGTTAAACATGTGTTAGCTCCCGTTGTCTGTTCCTGTGTAAGCAGAATATTTAAAAAAGGGCCCGCAGAATGTGATAGCGAGCACACTTCATTATTTTTTTGACGAAAAGTTTTTTATTGTATATTTCTTGGCCTTATATGTTGTAGTCCAGTGATTATTTGTCAATAAATAATATCTATGATTGATTGGGTCGCACGCAGGGGAATGCAAACGTTTGCTTATACAAAGGTTTTGACTTGACCAGATTATTGCAATGCCGCATTCTGCCTTCTTAAGCAGAGGTGTTTTTGCAATATTGTCGACAATGTTACAAGAATCCTGCATCAATAGGTGGAAACTAGGGTACATCCCGTTCTATCATCCTGACTTTACCAATCCTTGAGTGCTGAATGTCCGTATGGCTGTGAAGAATGTAAACGTATTGCTGGCGGGGGGCGGGATAATGAGTTCCACCCTGGGAGTGTTGTTGAGGCAGTTGGATCCATTGTTGACAATTACCATGGTGGAAAAACTGGATGATGTCGCTGAGGAAAGCACCAGTGGCTGGAACAACGCCGGCACCGGCCATGCCGCTTACTGCGAACTTAACTACACGCCGGAAACAGCGGACGGCGGCATTGATGCCAGCAAGGCTTTTGCCATCAATGAGTCCTTTGAACGCACCTTGCAATTTTGGTCATATCTGATACATCAGCAGGCATTGCCGGAACCCACCTCCTTTATTAATGCAACCCCGCACCTGAGCTTTGTCTGGGGTGAAAAGAATGTCAGCTTCCTACGCAAGCGGTTTGCCGCAATTGGCGAGCACCATATGTTTGCCGGTATGGAATACAGCGAGGATCCTGCTGTGCTGCGTGAATGGATGCCATTGGTCATGGATGGGCGCGATCCAGCCCAACCCGTGGCGGGCACCCGCGTCAAACATGGCACGGATGTGAACTTCGGTTCACTGAGCCGCAGCATGGTGGGTTACCTGCAAAACTCCGATAATTTTGATTTGCTGCTGAAGCACTCCATTCATGGGTTGGAAAAACAGTCTGATGGCAAATGGCGGGTAAGCGTGCGCGAGTCCGGTTCGTTTGCCAGCAAGCATATCATCGCTGATTTTGTATTCCTGGGTGCAGGTGGTGCAGCATTGCAGCTATTGCAAGCGTCGGGTATTGCTGAGAGCGTCGGATATGGCGGTTTTCCGGTCAGTGGGCAATGGCTGGTGTGCAAAAAACCGGAGATCGTGAGCCAGCATCTGGCCAAGGTCTATGGCAAAGCCTCTATTGGTGCGCCGCCGATGTCTGTCCCGCATCTGGATACACGTATCATTGATGGTGAAAAGGCGTTGTTGTTCGGGCCGTTTGCCGGTTTCACCACCAAATTCCTCAAACGCGGTTCGTTCATGGATTTGTTTGCCTCCATCCGGCCAGCCAATCTTTGGCCCATGCTCAAAGTGGGCATGAGCAGTTTTGACTTGATCCGTTATTTGATCACTGAAGTTATGCAAAGCCATGCTGACCGCATGAACGCCTTGCGTGAATATTTTCCTAACGCCAAGGATGAAGACTGGACATTGGCGACTGCTGGCCAACGGGTGCAAATCATCAAGAAAGATCCGCAGAAAGGCGGCAAGCTGGAGTTTGGCACCGAGGTCATCAGTGCGGCTGACGGTTCGCTGGCGGCATTGCTGGGTGCCTCGCCGGGTGCCTCTGTAACCGTCACAGCGATGTTGCAAGTGTTGGAAAAATGCTTTCCCGAGAAGATGGCTTCAGCAGAGTGGAAGGCGAAACTTAAGGAAATGATCCCCTCATATGGCCGGTCGCTGACAAATGACGCCGAGCTGCTTAAGCAAATACGTCAGGACACTTTGTCGACATTGGGGCTGATAGATACGGGCGAGACTATGCAGGCACCGGAGGCGGCAGTGGTTTGAACATTGGCTTGGACAATGGTCACCATTGAATTTATTTTATTGTCGACACATTTACCATTTAATACCATGCAAGACCGGCTTTCCCATGAGGATTGTCCGGCATTTCATACCCCAAAGAGAGATTCGCAAATAGCGGACACGAGGAGGATCGTGGTTGCATTCGTGCAGCCAGCAGGCGTAATGCCTGAATTTTTACCGGTTTCGTTCACCTATGACTCTGAGGAGACTTTACATGACTATGACTCGTGAAGCGCAAATTGCAGCTCTGGAAAAAGATTGGGCAGAAAACCCGCGTTGGGCCAACGTAAAACGTGGCTACAAAGCGGCTGACGTTGTCCGTCTGCGTGGTTCTCTCCAGCCTGAATACACGCTGGCCAAGCGTGGCGCAGAAAAGCTGTGGGAAAAAATCAACGGTGGTGCCAAGAAAGGTTATGTAAATGCTTTCGGCGCCATCACTGCCGGTCAGGCGATGCAGCAGGCCAAAGCGGGTCTGGAAGCGGTTTACCTGTCCGGCTGGCAGGTTGCTGCTGACGGCAACACCTCCGAGACCATGTACCCTGACCAGTCCCTGTATGCGTACAACTCCGTACCGACCATGGTTCGCCGCATCAACAACACCTTCCAGCGCGCTGACGAAATCCAGTGGTCCAAAGGCGTCAACCCTGGCGATGAAGCGTTCATTGATTACTTCCTGCCTGTCGTAGCTGACGCAGAAGCCGGTTTCGGTGGCGTTCTGAACGCGTTCGAACTGATGAAAAACATGATCACTGCCGGTGCAGCTGGCGTCCACTTCGAAGACCAGCTGGCAGCAGTCAAGAAGTGCGGCCACATGGGCGGCAAAGTGTTGGTTCCAACCAATGAAGCGGTTGAGAAACTGATCGCTGCGCGTTTCGCTGCTGACGTTATGGGCGTCCCGACCATCGTGCTGGCGCGTACTGACGCTGAAGCGGCCAACCTGCTGACTTCCGACCATGACGCCAACGACAAGCCATTCCTGACTGGCGAACGTACTGCCGAAGGTTTCTACCGCGTCAAGAACGGTCTGGAACAGGCCATCAGCCGTGGTATCGCTTACGCACCCTACGCTGATCTGGTCTGGTGTGAAACCGGCACGCCTGACATCGGCTTTGCGCGTGAATTCGCACAAGCTGTCCAGGCTGCATGCCCTGGCCAAATCCTGTCTTACAACTGCTCGCCTTCCTTCAACTGGAAAAAGAACCTGTCTGACAGCCAGATCGCTTCCTTCCAGGAAGAGCTGTCCGCACTGGGCTACAAATACCAGTTCATCACCTTGGCGGGCATCCACGTCAACTGGTACAACACCTTCCAGTTCGCGCACGCCTACGCACGCGGCGAAGGCATGAAGCACTACGTCAACATGGTTCAGGAACCAGAATTCGCTGCCCGTGAGCAAGGTTACACCTTCGTCTCTCACCAGCAGGAAGTTGGTGCTGGCTACTTCGACGACGTTACTACGGTTATCCAGGGTGGTGCTTCTTCCGTGACTGCGCTGACCGGTTCCACCGAAGAAGAGCAGTTCCACTAAGATTGACGGTTCAAGCCTTTGGGTTTGAATGAGTAATCTGGAAAAGCCCGGCGATTACCCGTCGGGCTTTTCTTTTTTCAGCCATTGAAAGGAGTTTTTCATGACGGATTTTAAAACAGCCGACCTGTTGGATGAGAATGAAGACAAGGCGCTGCAAATCGTGCAGCCGGGCTTCAGCAATTACGGTGGCCGCAACAAGTTTTCCGGTGAAATCGTCACCCTGAAAATTTATGAAGACAACTCACTGGTGCGTGAACTGGTTGCCGAAGATGGCAAGGGCAAAGTGCTGGTGGTGGATGGTGGCGGTTCCACCCGTTGCGCGCTGCTGGGCGACATGCTGGCGGAAAAGGCGGTGAAAAACGGCTGGAGCGGCATCGTCATCTACGGCCTGATCCGCGATTCCGTGGACATTGGCCAGATGGACATCGGCGTGAAGGCGCTGGGCACGTTCCCGCTCAAGAGCGTCAAGCGGGGTGTTGGCCTGCGCAATGAAGTGGTGCACTTTTACGATGTGACGTTCACCCCAGGGCATTACCTGTATTCGGATGAAGACGGCATCATCGTTTCCCCGGTTGCATTGCTTGGTGAGTAATCATTTGTCCAGCTGAAACTGGATTTCATTGTTTTGCGGTTTGGCAGGTTCTTGCGGCGCAGCAGGGGCCTGCCCATCCAGTTGGAACGGGATTTCATTGCCGCCGGAACCCGTCTTGGGCGCATCATTCTCAATCGTGAACTGGATTTCCTGTCCCTGTGGTATGGCTGCATGGCCTTTGTCCAGAAAAACGGTCACCAGCCCCGGCGAGAACATCACTATCACGGTCATGATCATTTGCAGGACAACCCAAGGGATGGAACCCCAGTAAATGTCGCTGCTTTTCACTTCCTTCGGTGCCACCCCGCGCAAATAAAACAAGGCAAAGCCGAATGGCGGGTGCATGAACGAGGTTTGGATATTGACGCTCAAGGTAATCCCAAACCAGATCAGCGCGCCGGTCGCCGCAGCCTGTTCATTGCCGTTCATGCTTGCCAGCAAGACGGGTGTCAGGATTTTCTGCGCCACCGGAGCCAGCAGCGGCACCAGGATGAACACGATTTCAAAAAAGTCGATGAAAAACGCCAGGAAGAAAATGAACAGGTTGACGATCAGCAAAAAGCTCATCCACCCGCCCGGCAGGTCGGAGAACAGGTGCTCCACCCAGCGCCCGCCGTCCACACCCTGAAAGACGACCGAAAAGGTGGTGGCGCCGATCAGGATGAACACCACCATCGAGGTGATGCGTGCGGTATTTTTGTAAGCTTGCTGGATCAGTTTCCACCATTCCGCCGTGCCGCCCAACTGTTTTTTGCGCAGGAAGGACAGCAGCATGGCACCCATGGCACCCATTGCGCCGGATTCAGTCGGGGTGGCGATGCCGAGCATGATGGTTCCCAGCACCAGGAAAATCAGCACGGCGGTGGGGATAATGCCGCGCAGGGCCTTTTTCCACAGCGCCACGCCTTTCAGGGTGATCTGGTCTTCGGGGATGCCCGGCAACCAGTCGGGTTTGAGGCGGGTGATGAAAAAAGTGTACAGCATGAACAGGCTGATCTGCATCGCCGCCGGAATCCATGCGCCCAGATACATATTGCCCACGTCGGCGCTGGCGGTCGGGGTTTTCAGTTGGTCAGCGAGGATGATCAGCACCAGCGAGGGTGGCACGATTTGCGCAATGGTGCCTGAAGCCGCCAGCACGCCAGTGGTGTAGCGCATATTGTAGCCGTAACGGATCATCACCGGCATCGCGATCATCGCCATCGCAATCACCTGCGCCGCCACCGTGCCGGTGATTGCCCCCAGCACGAAACTGACCAGGATCACCGAATAGCCCAGCCCGCCGCGCACCCGCCCGAACAATTGCCCCATCGAGTCGAGCATGTCTTCGGCCAGTCGGCTGCGTTCCAGCACCGCGCCCATGAACGTGAAGAACGGTATCGCCAGCAGCAATTCGTTGGCGAGCACGTTGCCAAAGATGCGTTGGGGGATGGCTTGCAGGAATGCTTCGGTAAAAAAGCCCATTTCAATCGAAATGAAGCCGAAAAATAGCCCGACCGCCATCAGTGAAAACGCCACAGGGAAGCCGACAAGCAGGAACAGCACCAGCCCCGCGAACATCAACGGCGGCATGAATTCCAGTGGGATCATTGCTCCGGCCTCTCGTAATGGGTGTCAAGCTGCAAGTCGCCATGCAGGGCGGCGAAGCGTTTGAGCAGTTCCGACAGGCCTTGCAACATCAGCATGAAAAAGCCAAAGGGCAGGATGAACTTGATCGGGTAACGGGGCAGGCCGCCCGGATTGCTGGAATGTTCCAGGATTGCCCATGATGGCAGGAACAGGGTTTCCCATGACAGCCAGGCAAACAGGGCGCAGGCAGGCAACAGGAAGAACACCAGGCCGAAAATGTCGATCCATAGCCGGGCGCGCTCAGAGACATGCCCATAGATCAAGTCTACCCGCACATGGCCATTTTGGTGCAGCGTGTGGGATGCCCCCAGCATCACGGCGGCCCCAAACAGGTACCACTGCAATTCCAGCGGCCAGTTGTTGCTGAGGTCAAAACCGTAACGCAGCAATGCATTCCCGGCGCTGACCACGCAGGCCAGCAGGATCAGTACATTGGCGATACGCCCCAGCCAAGCGTTGGCAGTGTCAACCGCGTGTGAAATGGCAAGTAGCATGAGTGTTTTCCTATGCGCAGGCCGGGCTTGCGCCCGGCTGACAATGGTTGTTTTACAGTTTTTTGTTGAAGGCAAACTTGGCGAAGGATTGTTCCGCCACGTTGAACCACTGCGCTTCGTTGTTACGGAACACTTTCCAGTCGTCGAAAATCTTTTTGAAGGATGGGTTGCTCTTGGATTGTTCCTCAAAGACTTCCAGCGTGGCCTTGAAGCAGGCTTCCATGACTTCATCGCTGAACGAGCGCAGTTTTACGCCGCTGTTGACCAAGTTGGCCAGTGCCTGCGGGTTGTTGGCGTCATACTTGGCCAGCATGTCGTTGTGCGCCAGTTGGCAGGACGCCTCCCAGGCGGCTTTGTAGGGTTCAGGCAATTTTTCCCACTGGTCTTTGTTGACGTAAAACGACAGTTGCGGGCCGCCTTCCCACCAGCCGGGTGTGTAGTAGTTCTTGACGATCTTGGCGAAACCGAGCTTCTCATCGTCATACGGGCCGACCCACTCGGCAGCGTCTATCGTGCCTTTTTCCAGCGCAGGGTAGATGTCGCCGCCCGGCAACTGCTGCGGCACAACCCCCAGTTTGCTGAGAACCATACCGGCAAAGCCGCTGACCCGGAATTTCAGCCCTTCCAGATCCTTGACACTGTTGATTTCCTTGTTGAACCAGCCGCCCATCTGGGTGCCGGTGTTGCCGCCCATGAAATTGACCACGTTATATTCGGCGAACAGTTCCCGCAGCAGCTGTTTGCCGTTGCCGTGCATGAACCAGGCGGTCTGCTGGCGGGCGGTCAGGCCGAAGGGGACGGCGCAATCAAACGCCAGGGCGGCGTTCTTGCCGAAATAGTAGTAGGAGGCGGAATGGCCCGCCTCCACCGTGCCGTTTTGCACGGCGTCCAAAACTTGCAAGCCGGGAACGATTTCACCGGCGGCAAAGATTTTGACGGTGAACTTGCCGCCGGTGATGGCAGCGAGGGAATTCGCCAGTATGTCGGACGCGCCATAAATGGTGTCAAGCGATTTGGGGAAGCTGGAAGTCAGGCGCCAGCTAACGGCGGGCAGGTCAGCGGATTTGGCTTCTTCGGCGGCCAGCAGGGCGGCGGGTGTGGCGGCCAGGGCGGCGGCGCTGAATGCAGTTTTCTTGAGGAATGATCGGCGTTCCATGGTGGCTCCTTTGTGTCTCTAGCGGATGTGGATGCGCATGACTTGTGGCGTCATGTAAATGATTGTATGGAAGAGTGTAGCGAATCGGTTGAAGAATTGACATTGTTCAGGCGATGGCTGAGGGGGGGTGTCCTTGGCCTGAAAGTGTGCCTATTAATTTTTGCCCATTACCATATAAATTGACTGAATTGATGGTTGGTGCAAAGATGTGCATTGTCATAAAAAAATCTTCAATCCGATAAATCTGGGACAATGCGAGGAATGTCTATGGATAATAAAATGCTTACCCTGGCCAGTGTGTTGGCGCTCAGTTTGGCTCTTGCCGGTTGTAATGGCGGCGGTTCTGGTTCCGGTACTGAGAGTACGGCTTCTGCCACTTCTTCTGGCGACAGTTCAGGCTCTTCCAGTGGCTCCACGATTGGGACAGGTGGTGATGGGGGTGATGCAGGAAGCAACACTTCGACCGGATCAGGTTCCACCAGCAGCGGTTCTACGGGCACATCAGGCGGCTCGGGTTCTGTCAGTGGCAGTGATCCGGGCAATTCCGGTTCATCCACGGGGGGAAGTTCCGGTTCAGGTTCGGGCAGCACGGCCAGCGGTGGTGATTCCGCCGACTGCTTCAACGTTGATCTTTATGCAACCGGCACAGTCGTTGAAATGGTGGAAAAAACCGTTTCCTCATCCGGTCAGCTGACCTCAACATCGAAGAATACGGTCAAGGGGACTGCCACTTTCAATGGCCAGTCCGTCATGGACATTTATTCCGAAGTGACTGCAACCGGCTCGGCGCCTTCCAAATCAACCCAGGACAATTACTTCACCATCGATAACGCCAATATGATCGAGTATTACCATGGCTCAGTGATCAATGTGACTGAACCGGCGGTGGCGGCGGGAACCACGACGCTGACCCTGACACCCCCAATGGAAGACCGTTTTGAACTGGGTTCCAACCAGTCGGCCACCCAAAGCTATAAAATCAAAACGGATGCTTCCGTGATGGGGTATCCCTATTCACAAACATCAGACCATGAGCGCACCAAGCGTTTTGTTGGCATCGAAACCGTCACAGTGCCAGCGGGCACATTTAAAGCCTGCCGTTATGAGGAATCCCTTAAGACAACGGCAGTCGGCACAACTGCGACAGAGGCCAGCACACATTGGGTGGCGATGGGTTCCGGTTTGGAGGTCAAATCCGTTGCAGGCGACAGCACCAGCGAATTGCAGTCGGCAAAAATCAACGGTTCTGCCGTCACAGGGCAATAACCGCACCTGGAAAATGCGCCGAGGCGTTGCCCTGGCGCTTTTCCGCATTTATTTGAGGTGAGGACAGGCATATAATCCCCCGTTTTGATCACCAAACGGGAACACAGACATGGCACAGTCAGTCAAGAAAGTCGTGCTGGCCTATTCCGGCGGGCTGGACACTTCCATTATCGTCAGATGGCTGCAAGAGAATTACGGTTGTGAAATCGTCACCTTCACCGCCGACATCGGCCAGGGTGAAGAAGTCGAGCCAGCGCGCGCCAAAGCCATCGCCATGGGCATCAAGCCGGAAGAAATCTTCATCGAAGACCTGCGTGAAGAATTCGTGCGCGACTATGTGTTCCCCATGTTCCGCGCCAACACCATTTACGAAGGTGAATATCTGCTGGGCACGTCCATTGCCCGCCCGCTGATCGCCAAACGCCTGATTGAAATCGCCAATGAAACCGGTGCTGACGCCATTTCCCACGGCGCTACCGGCAAGGGCAACGACCAGGTGCGTTTCGAACTGGGCGCATACGCACTTAAACCCGGCATCAAGATCATTGCCCCATGGCGCGAATGGGACATGAATTCCCGGGAAGCGCTGATGGCCTATGCCGAGCAGCACAATATCCCGGTTGATTTCAAAAAGGCGGGCAAGAAATCCCCGTACTCGATGGACGCCAACCTGCTGCACATTTCCTACGAAGGTGGCCCGCTGGAAGACCCCTGGTTCGAAGCCGAAGAAGACATGTGGCGCTGGAGCGTTTCCCCGGAAAGTGCTCCTGACAAGCCCACTTATGTCGAAATCACCTTCCAGGGTGGCGATCCAGTGGCGTTGGATGGGCAGGCAATGTCTCCCGCCGCCATTCTGGAAACGCTGAACAAGCTGGCTGGGGCGAATGGGGTAGGCCGCCTTGATCTGGTCGAAAACCGCTATGTCGGCATGAAATCCCGTGGCTGTTACGAAACTCCCGGCGGCACGATCCTGCTGCCAGCCCATCGCGCGATCGAATCCCTGACGCTCGACCGTGAAGTGGCGCATTTGAAAGATAGCCTGATGCCGAAGTACGCCGAGCTGGTTTACAACGGTTACTGGTGGAGTCCAGAGCGCAAGATGATGCAGCAGATGATTGACGCCTCCCAGGCGTTCGTCAATGGCACAGTGCGCATGAAGTTGTACAAAGGCTCTGCAACCGTGGCGGGCCGCAAGTCTGATGACAGCCTGTTTGATGCGCGCATCGCCACGTTTGACGATGACGGCGGTGCCTACAACCAGAAGGATGCGGAAGGTTTCATCAAGCTGAACGCCCTGCGCATGCGTATTGCCGCCGTCAAGGGCCGCTGATCAATCGCCCTGATGGAAGAACGCCTGGAAAAACTGGAGCTCCTGTTCATGCAACAGGAGCAAACCATCGAAATCCTCAGTCGGCAACTGTACCTGCAACAGCAGGACATTCGCCGCGCCCTGTTGGAAATCGAGCGCCTGAACGACAAGCTTAAAGCCCTCGAACCTTCCGCTGTCGCCAGCCGTGCAGAAGAAACCCCGCCCCCCCACTATTGATGCCTGAGCGCTACCAACTGGTGCGGACGCCAGAACGCTTGGAGCTCCGCGATACGCAAGACCCCAAAGTTGGTTCCGTTTACGTCGATTTTCTGGAGGGAAAGGCTCGTCACCGCCGTCAATTTGGCGGCGGCAAAGGCCAAGATATCGCCAAGGCCATTGGCCTGCATAAATTCAAACACGCGCATGTGGTGGATGCGACCGCCGGGCTGGGACGCGAGTCTTTTGTGCTGGCTGCATTGGGTTGTACCGTCACCATGCTGGAGCGTTCGCCAATCGTTCATGCTTTGGTGGATGATGCACTCAGGCGTGCTTTGGCCAGTGCTGACAGCGAAGTGGTGGATATTGTCAGGCGCATGACCTTGCATCTGGCGGATGCGCGCACATGGCTGAAACAGTTTAAGCATGATCCTGGGGCCGACGTAGTCTACTGCGACCCGATGTTTCCGGAACGGAACAAGTCAGCATTGGTGCAAAAGGAAATGCGTTTTTTCCACGCCATTGTAGGCGCAGACGAGGATAGCGGCAGTTTGCTTGAACTTGCCTGTAACTGTGCCAGATATCGGGTCGTAGTGAAGCGTCCTAGACATGCGCCGGAATTGGCGGGCTGTAAGCCTGCTTTTGTTATTGGTGGGAAAACTGTCCGCTATGACGTTTATCTAGGCAAAGCAACTGCGCAGGAATACACCCAGCAATAGAAAAATTCCGAGCCACGCCATTAGCTTGAGAATGATGCGGTATAATTGGCGTTTTAGGTGTGTATCCATGAGGTCAATTACTTGTGCAATATAACAACTTTCTGATGATTGGCAGCCTGTCGGGAATGCTTGCAGTCATACTGGGGGCATTTGGCGCGCATGGGCTGGAAAACTGGGTAGACGCTAAAATGTTGCAACGATTTCATACGGGTGTCGAGTATCAATTCTATCATTCACTAGCTTTGCTAGTGATTGGTTTGGCTTATTATAAGTATAATAATAAAATTTATTTATATTCTGGCTATGCTTTTATCCTGGGGATTATCCTGTTTTCAGGTAGCCTATATGCCTATGTTTTGACAGGGTATAAGGGTATTGTAGCGGTTACACCAATAGGTGGGGTGAGTTTCATCATTGGTTGGATGCTTCTGTTTTTTTCAGCAAGAAAAGTTGCGGATTCAGAAAAAATATAGAATAGAGTTATTTCTTATTGCGCTTATATGGGTTAAGCTTTTTTCCAGATAGGGATGCTGGTAAAGTGGGTGTCGCAAAAAATTATAACTAAACCCGTGTTGGCTGGCTAATTTTGAATTAGGTTGTTCCTGGGATATGACCATGAGTTACACGCCTTTCAAATTCTTTGGTAAAAATTCGCGCGGACGGGATTTTGTCGTAGGTGACATTCACGGTTCATTCTCGGCTTTCGAACAGCTGTTGCAACGGGTTAATTTTGACCGTGATTGTGATCGGATATTTTCTGTCGGTGATCTTGTCGATCGGGGGGCGGAATCCCATCGGGTCATAGAGTTTCTCAATTATGACTGGTTCCATTCCATCATGGGCAACCACGAACGTATGTTGTTGGACTCTGAGTATAGCCCCGCAGTTATGGAAAACTGGACTCGCTATAATGGTGGGGCGTGGTGGCGGAATGTTCCCGACAATATGCGTCCTCGCATCCAAAAAGTGTTGGAACAATTGCCTTTGGCGTTTGAGGTTTCAACTGCATGCGGCCATATCGGTATTGTCCACGCAGATATCCCAACAGGTATTCCATGGCATCAGTTTATTCGCTCCCTGGAGTCTGATCCGGATATGGAGGAATATGCGCTTTGGTCACGCAACCGGTATAAGCATTTTAAAATGATGGGAAGAACGGTTCCGGTCGAAGGTATCGATTTGGTTGTGTTTGGCCATACCCCAGTCAGCAAACCTTTGCAAACGGCAAATTTTTATTACATTGATACAGGGGCATCCTTGTTGGAAGACCGCAGTTTGGGCAAGTTGACCATGCTGCAAATACACCCGTTGCTGGAATTGCATCAATTCAATGTCCGCACTGCAACAGAAGAACACATGCCCGCTTGATTCATGTACGCTCTATATGCAACAAGCATGGGAGGATTTCCCTGCCATCATCTGCCCGCCATTAAGCTTGACCCTAAAGGTTTGCTGTTGAGCCAATCACCGGGCGGGGTGGGAACATGGTCGCTATGCGGCTGGCAATGGTGTCTTGCCGCCGGGATACCTCACGGATTTCTGGCCGGTTGATAAAATTCGCCAGCGTCAAATTATCTAGAAACTCATACAACCTTTGGCTCAAATCTTCCCACAACTGATGCGTTAGGCATTTCTCTCCGCCATGGCAGTCCTTATTGCCCAAGCAGCGGGTGACATCAATGTTTTCATCCACCGCATTGATGATTTCCGCAATGCTGATTTGGCTGGCGGGGCGTCCCAAACGATAACCGCCGCCTGGTCCACGCACGCCTTCAACCAAACCCTCTTTGCGTAATTTGGCGAATAACTGCTCGAGGTAGGACAGGGAGATGCCCTGGCATTGGGATATATCAGCCAATGTCACCGGCCCTTGATGATCATGAATGGCAAGATCCATCATCGCGGTGACAGCATACCGACCTTTTGTCGACAATTTCATAACGTATACTCCTTTGCAGTTGTAACTGCATTCTAATTCTTGACTGAATTACTCGACATATTAAGTAAACCCAGTTTTATAGTCAAGGATGTTTGAAGTTAAAGTTATACAAAGTATGGTTTGTTATGTTTGATTGCATAAGAAATTGCACATATTGCCAAGTAATTATTATCCATTACTTGTACAGCATGTCTATATCAATCGAAGCGGTGTCCCTGTCGCCGTAGATAATTTGTCCATTTGTATAAGAAACGGTTCATTCGCCACCGGCAGAGCAACATAGTGTCCAGATCTTTGCCCCAATACTGGACATGTTCTTCTGATAGGCGGCAACGATGGCTGATGACCTCGGCTTGCCGTGAGTCATGATAAATGCGGATCTGCATATCCGGGCGGTTTTCCCTACAGCTGCTGCATTCGTGAAATAGGTAGGTCAGCATCAAGGTTGTGGTATGGCGGGTGTTTTCCTCAATGCTCAATAGGATTGGAATGCCGCCAGCAATTTGGGAAACCGTTTCTTTAGGCAATGTACGGATATCGCCGCACAGCAGGCGCAGTTGCATGTAATTGATTTCATACATCTCCATCAAGGCGGCGAAAGATTTTGGTTGGGGGGAGATGTTTGCAGGTTGTTCTTTGACTAACATAAATCCATAATTGGGTCAGAAATTTTGTACGGCTGCGACGCTGTGCAGGCAAGCCCTGATCCTAACAAAAACCAACTGGTAAGCGTACTCTCATGACAATCCAGATAATCAAGACATCACCCTTCGATGATCAGAAACCAGGCACATCCGGCCTGCGTAAAAGCGTCAAGCAGTTCAAGAAGCCGGATTATCTGCAAACTTTTGTACAAGCCATCTTCAACACTATGGAAGATGTGCAGGGCAAGAGTTTGGTTTTGGGTGGGGATGGGCGTTATTTCAACCGTGAAGCCATCCAGATCATCCTGCGGATGGCAGCTGCGGCAGGTTTTGGGCGCATTATTCTGGGGCAGGGCGGAATCCTGTCAACCCCGGCGGCTTCCAATCTGATTCGCCAATATCAGGCGGCAGGCGGCATTATTCTGTCAGCCAGCCACAATGCTGGTGGGCCGGATGGCGATTTCGGCGTCAAGTTTAATGGGCCGAATGGAGGGCCAGCCCCGGAAAGCATGACAGAGGCCATTTTTGCGGCATCCAAACAAATTCATGAATACCGGATTGCTTCGCTCCAGCCTGTGCCGGTTGACAAGCTGGGCAGCTATGAGCTTGCCGGTATGAAAGTGGAGGTGATTGATTCTGTCAGTGACTATTTGGCGCTGATGGAAAGCATCTTCGATTTCGGCAAGATTGCCGCCTTGTTGCAATCCGGCAAGTTCAGGATGCGTTTCGATGCCATGCATGCGGTGACCGGCCCTTATGCGCTCCGGATTCTGGAAGAACGTTTAGGGGCACCGGC
Organism: Candidatus Thiothrix phosphatis; assembly: GCF_035668035.1. Classification (NCBI taxonomy): domain Bacteria; kingdom Pseudomonadati; phylum Pseudomonadota; class Gammaproteobacteria; order Thiotrichales; family Thiotrichaceae; genus Thiothrix; species Candidatus Thiothrix phosphatis. The sequence continues at coordinate 192,531 of NZ_JAYMYJ010000112.1, forward strand.
TGGCACAGTCATTCACGGCGAACCGTTGGCCGATTTTGGCGGCGGACATCCCGATCCCAATCAGGCGCACGCCAAGGAATTGATGGGGCTGTTATACGCCCGCAATTCGGATATTGATTTTGGTGCGGCGTCTGACGGCGATGGCGACCGCAACATGATCTTGGGCAAGCGTTTCTTTGTGACCCCCAGCGACAGCCTTGCTGTTCTGGCGGCGAATGCTACCCTGATTCCGGGGTACCGCAACGGCATCGCCGGGGTGGCCCGTTCCATGCCAACCAGCCAGGCCCCTGACCGGGTGGCCGCCAAACTTGGCCTATCTTGCTACGAAACGCCTACCGGTTGGAAATTCTTTGGCAACCTGTTGGATGCGGGCAAAATCACCCTGTGCGGAGAGGAAAGCTTTGGCACTGGCTCTGATCATGTACGGGAAAAGGACGGGTTGTGGGCCGTGTTGTTCTGGCTGAACCTGTTGGCGGAAAAACAGGATTCGGTGGAAAACATTGTGCGCAGCCATTGGACGGAATATGGCCGCAATTATTATTCCCGCCACGATTATGAAGAGATTGAATTGAAAGACGCCAATGCGCTGGTGGCTGCTTTGCAGGCGCAATTGCCCTCACTGGCGGGCGCGCAGTTTGGCAAGCTGGCGGTCGGTACGGCGGACAGTTTTACCTACCACGACCCGGTGGATGGCTCAACCAGCCAGAATCAGGGCATCCGCATCCTGTTTACCGATGGCTCCCGGATTATTTTCCGCCTGTCAGGAACTGGCACTCAGGGCGCAACGCTGCGGGTTTACCTGGAAAAATACGAACCTGATCCGGGCAAGCACGACCAGGATGTGCAGGAAGCCCTAGCGGATCTGGTTGCCATCGCCCAGCAGATCGCAAAGATTGAAGAGTTTACCGGGCGCGAAGCGGCGGACGTCATTACGTGATTCCCTGATTCCGCAGGTATTCACGCACTTCGGCTGGTGAACCTGAAAACGCCAGCCTGCCTTGTTTCCCGCTGATTTGGTAATCGTACATGGGGTCATAATAATCCAGCAGCAGGAAGCGCACCCAATCATAATGTCCCGTCAATGAGCCGGTCATCGCCTGCTGACGCAGTGCTGTTTGCATCATTTTGCGCGCTTGCTGATGGCGCATACCGCCCAGCCGCCGCTGGATTTTGTCCAGGCTGCCCAACAGGTAGCCGCTGAATGCAATGAAACCCGCCTCGCTATCACCGCCATGAACCTTGGTGAAGGCGGCTAAACCATCCGCCACGTATTCCTGATGGCTGATTTCCACCCGTTCTTCATCGGCAATCTGCATTAGCGCCACCGGCGCATCACTCAATATGTTGAAAAGTGTGTCAGGATTGTGCAATGAACCAATCCGGCGGCTTTCGTCTTCAAACAGCAACGCACGCTGTCCCCGATGGCATTTGCGCATCAGCTGTATCGCCAGGGCGTTTTCGAAATTGATCTGGGTAGGCTGTGGAGTGGGTTGTGCGCCAAATGCGGAGCCGCGATGGTTGGCCAGGGCTTCCAAGTCAATTTGTTGATGGAATGAGCGGAGGAAACGGGTTTTGCCCGAGCCGGTGCGTCCGCTCAGGATGACAGGCTGGAGTTGTGGCGGCACGGTTTCCAGTTGTTCCAGCAGGAAGCGGCGCATGGCTTTGTACCCGCCTTGTACGCGCGGGTAGGCGATGCCGGTTTGTTCGTATAACCATTGTTGGGAAATGCGGGAACGCAGCCCGCCCCGAAAGCAGTACAGCACGCCTGCCGGATGTTGGCGGGCAAATGCTTCCCACGCGTTGACCCTGGATGCCTTGATGCCGCCACTGACCCGTTGCAAGCCAAGCTCAATGGCGGCGTCCTGCCCGAGTTGTTTGTAACGCTTGCCAATGGCGTCGCGGTCTGCGTCGTCCATCAGGGGCAGGTTGGCGCTGCTTGGAAAAGCGCCTTCCCTGAATTCAATTGGCGCCCGCACGTCAAGCATCGGCGTATCCTGTAGGAACAGCGTCTGTAAATCTGCCACCACGGGCAGGTTTTTTCCTGCCGAAGACAGGGGCATGGCTATTCCACCGTGATCAAGGCAGCGCCTGCAACCGGTTCGCGCAGGTGGCCAATGGGTTGCAAATCCAGTCCCGCGTCGCGGCAAACCTGCAGGAAGGCCGCTTCACCAGCGGGGTCAACCGCCGCCAGCAGCCCGCCGCTGGTTTGCGGGTCGCAGATGATTTGCTGCTGGCGTTCCGTCATTGCGCCCAACGCATAGCCATAGCTGTCAAAATTGCGTTTGGTTCCGCCGGGAGCGCAATCCATTTCCAGATAATGTGGGATATGCGGCAATAGCGGCACTTGATCGAATTGGATTGCCGCCTGCAAGCCGCTGCCTTCACACAGTTCGCGCAAATGTCCGCCAAGCCCGAAGCCGGTCACGTCAGTCAGCGCTGTGACTTGCCCCATTGCGCCGAATTGTGCGCCAATGTTGTTCAGGCGGCACATGGTGTCGATGGCGAGGTTGGCGTGTTCCGGCAACAATACCTTGCGCTTTTGCGCAGTGGTGAGGATGCCGATCCCCAAGGGCTTGGTCAGGTACAGTTTATTGCCAGCTTTGGCGGTGCTGTTTTGTTTGAGGTGGCGGGTTTCGACGATGCCGGTGACCGCTAGGCCGAAAATTGGCTCAGGCGCGTCGATGCTATGGCCGCCTGCCAACGGGATGCCTGCGTCCTGGCAAGCTTTGCGCCCGCCTTCCACCACTTCGCGCCCAACTTCCGGCGGCAGTTTGTCCAGCGGCCAGCCGAAAATCGCAATGGCCATGATCGGCTTGCCGCCCATGGCGTAAACATCGCTGATGGCATTGGTGGCGGCGATGCGCCCGAAGGTGAAGGGGTCGTCGACGATCGGCATGAAGAAATCGGTGGTGCTGATGACGGCGGTGCCATTGCCAAGGTCATACACGGAGGCATCATCGCGGGAGCTGTTGCCGACCAGCAGGGCATCGCAGACATCGGGTGGCAGTTGGCTATGCAGGATGACATCCAGGACAGCAGGGGAAATCTTGCAGCCACAGCCGGAACCGTGGCTGTATTCGGTCATGCGGATTGGGGTGTCCATGTGCGGAGTTCTTTATTGAGGCGAAGGGCAACATCATACGGGAAAGGGGCTGGTGTCCTCAATTGTCCTGGAGCCAATGCTCCCGGAAACCTCGCTAAGGGATTGCACTACCCTGCCGAGGTGGCAGATGGGCAACACAAAACAGAAACCACATCACCCTAAAACGGCATGAAGGATTTGAACATTTTCATAAACGGGCTGACAGTGGAAGCCGCCTCACCCATCGGCGCGGCGGCTTGCGCCAATGTGCCCACTTTCTGGTTCATTTGTGCGACATTGCCGCTCATGTAGGCGACATTATGGTTCATGTAGTACATGGACTGGTTCATCGTCTGCATGTTCTGCGACATGGATTGCGTATTTTGTGACATGGACTGGGTGTCAGCCGCCATCGTGCCGATATGGCCGTTCATGGTGTTGATATTGCCTGACATGGCGGTCATGGAGCCTTGCATGCTGGTCATCACATACATCATGTAAGCCATTGCGGAGGAGCCCAGCAGCACAGTCGGCAACACCCATGCTTGCAGTTTGGGTTTGGCCGCCAGCAGGTTCTGGTGCTCCTCCCGCAGCTCGCGCATTTTGTCTTCCAACTGCTGTTCGCGCTCGTTGAACGCCTGATGCAGGTGTTGGAAAGCGTATTCCAGGCGTTCGCCAACGCCTTCCGGATGCGGATGCCCCAGTGAGGGTTGCGCCGTAACGGCCGGTTCTGTGTTATCGGTGGCTTTCGCCTGCTTTTGTTGCAGCCACCAAGGCAGCAGGCGGCCCAACAGGGCGGGGGAAACAGGAACCAAGGCTTTGGATGCAGAGGTTTGTCCGGCGGATGCCATCTTGCGCTTGCGCGATGGCCTGACGATGACATCCTGCCGCCTGACGATCCGCAACGCCCCGCCAGAGCCTTCCACCAGGGCTGGCCTGACTTCAGGGATGGCGTTGCCGAACACATCCAGCCCCACGGAAATCGTGCGCGGCTTTTTGCTGCTGATCAGGGTAGGTTTCAAGGACTGTGGTATGGCTTTCATCTTATATTCTCCGCCCCCTCGTGGCTCCGCATCACGGAAAACCGCATGAATAATGCGGGGAGTATATAAGTGGGTGCTGATGTTTACAAGGCAGGGGACGGCGAAGTTTCCACCGCCCCCGGCATGCATCAGTCCAGCAGGTAGGACACCACGCCATCCGCCAGCTTCGGCTCGAACCAGGTGGATTTGGGCGGCATCACATCATTGTTGTCGGCCACCGCCATCAGATCCGTCATACTGGTGGGAAACAATGCAAAAGCCACCGCCATTTCACCGCTGTTGACACGCTTTTCCAGTTCCGGCAGCCCGCGAATCCCGCCCACGAAATCAATGCGGTCGTCACGGCGTGGGTCAGTAATGCCCAGGATGGGTTCGATCAGGTAACGCGCCAAGCGGCTGACATCCAGCCGTGCCACTGGGTCATCATTCGGCATCAGTTCCGCACGCAGCGTCAGCCTGAACCATTGGCCGTCCATGTACATGCCGAACACGCCAGCCCGTTCGGGTTTGACCGGCGTTGCGGAAGGCTCCAATTCGAAATGCTGTTCGACATCCGCCAGAAACTGGGCATGCTCCAGACCGTGCAAATCCCGGATGACGCGGTTGTAGTCGAGGATTTTCATCTCATGCGCCGGGAAAATCACCGACAGGAAATAATCGGAACCTTGCTGGTTGTTGCGCATTTTGGCCACCCGCGAAGCGGCGGCGGAACGGTGGTGCCCGTCAGCGATGTACAGCGCATGCATGGTATTGAACGTCGCCGTCAATTGCGCAATGCTGGCTTCGTCATCAATCACCCATAGGGTGTGGCGGATGCCATCATCAGCCGTCACATCCAGCGCCGCCTCGCCCTGCGCAGCCTTCGCCAGAACCTGATCCACTACCGGCGCATCCGGATACGCCAGCAGCACCGGGCCAGTCTGCGCATTGGCTGCATCAATCTGCCGCACCCGGTCGTCTTCCTTCACTGGGCGGGTGAACTCATGCTTGCGGATGCGGTTGGTGTCGTAATCCGCCACGGAAGCGCCCGCCACCAACCCGGTCTGGCTATGCTCGCCCATGATCAGGCGGTAAGCGTAATAACAAGGTGTGGCATCACGCACCAGCAACCCAGCCTCAATGGTGCGGGCCAGATTTTCCGCTGCCTTGGCGTAGACAATTTCGCTATAGGGGTCAGTGTCTGTCGGCAGGTCAATTTCCGGCTTGGAAATGTGCAGGAAACTCCAGGGCTTGCCACGCGCCCGCTCACGCGCTTCGGCGGAGTTCAACACATCATACGGCGGCGCAATCACTTCGGCGGCCCGCCCCGGCGCAGGGCGCAATCCTTTGAACGGTGAAATCAGATTCATGCTGGAAACCTTCCCGAAAAGCTAAAAACCGCCGCATTATAGCCGCCATTTCCAACAGCTTCCATGCAATCCGCCATTTGACTTGAGAGCCGTGGCAAGGTTGGCTAGACTTCAGTGCGCTCATACCCGACATTAATCATGAAGGACTTAACGGTGAAAGATCCGGTCGTCATTATTGGTATTGGCGAAATCGGGGCTGTGTTTGCGCGGGGTTTCCTGCGTACAGGACATCCGGTTTATCCGATCACCCGCAGCATGGACATACAGGCGGAACGCAGCCAGGTTCCTGAACCCATTGTCGTCATAGTCGCGGTGGGGGAGGCCGATTTGCATCCGGCCCTGGAAAAGCTGCCTGACGAATGGAAACCCCGCATCGCCTTGATCCAGAATGAACTGTTGCCCGCAGACTGGCAGTGTCATGGTCTGGTTGACCCGACCATCGCCTCTATCTGGTTTGAAAAAAAGCCAGGGCAGGATGTCAAAGTGGTGATCCCATCCCCCGTGTACGGTGAGCATGCGGAACTATTGACCGGCAGTCTGAATGCGCTGGATATTCCCGCTTATCTGGTGCATGATCGGGAGCGATTATTATTCGAGCTGGTACGCAAAAACTATTATATCCTGGCAAGCAATATTGCGGGGCTGAAAGTCGGGGGCAACGTCAGTAAACTATGGGCGGAACATGAACCCTTGGTGCGCACAATTGCAGGCGACATCCACACCTTACAAGAACATCTGACCGGCAACAAGCTTGAACATGAGGAACTGTTGCAAGCCATGCTGGTCGCATTTGATGGCGATCCAGGACACCAATGCATGGGGCGCAGTGCTCCGGCGCGGTTGCAACGCGCCTTGCGGATTGCTGATGAAGCAGGACTGGACGTTCCGGCCTTGCGCGAGATTGCTGCCGCCAGCCGACAGTAAACGGATAACAGGTTTTTAATGAAATCGCACAATAGATTCAAATCCTTCCTTTCCAGTGGGGCTATCACCTGCTCCTTGTGGCTTTTGACAGCAACTATCAGCCTACAGGCTGATGACGCCACCCCCATCAATTTACAAGACACGGACATCCGCCAATTGATCGGCATCGTGGCGAAAACCACTGGCAAGAACTTCATTATTGACCAGCAGGTGCGCGGCAAGGTGACCTTCATTTCCGGACGCGGCTTGGACAAGGATGGGTTGTATGAAGCGTTTCTCGCCGTATTGCAGGTTCACGGTTATGAAGCGGTGCAATCCGGCAACCTGATCAAGATTGTACCAGCTGGCAAAGCGCGCGCCAATGTGGCGCCACTGGTGGCGGACGCGGCGGAAAGCGACGCCGATGAAACCATTACCCAAGTTGTCAATCTGGATTACATTCCCGTCACTACCGCCATCCAGACACTAATGCCGCTCAGTGGCCAGGGCGAAACCAGCATCCTGCCCAATCAGGCCAGCAATTCCCTGGTCATCAAAGGCAAGGCGCAAAATGTGGCGCGCCTGCTGGATGTCATCAGGAACGTCGACAAGCCCAATAATGAAGATTTCGAGTTGGTGCCGCTGGAATACGCCGTCGCATCCCAGGTTGCCTCCACCCTGCAAGGGTTGATGGGCGGCGGTGCCGCAGCGGCGGCGGGCGGCGGTGCCATCCCGGCCACCGGCAAGGCGTCGGCAGATGAGCGCACCAATAGCGTCCTGATTTCCGGCGACAAGCAAACCCGCGAGCGGATGAAGAATGCCATCGCCAAGCTGGATGTGCAGCGTGCCGTCGAAGGCGACACCAAGGTCATCCAGTTGCGCTACGCCAAGGCGGAAGACGTGGTCAATGTCCTCAACGGTGTGGCGCCGAACCTGCAACGCTATGCCGGAAGCCGCTATTACGATTACTCCGCCCCAACGGGCGCGAACGTCGCCGCTGCCGGGTCGCCTGACGGCACAACACAGGGAGCCGCCAGCGCCACTTCCGGCGGGGTTAAGGTATTGGCCGACAAGAGCAGCAACTCCATTATCATCAGCGGCCCGCCCACCTTGCAGAAAAACATGATCGCCGTCATCAACCAGCTCGACCGTCGTCGTGCCCAAGTCATGGTGGAGGCGGTCATAGCGGAAGTTTCCACGGATCTCTCCAACCAGATTGGCGCGGCCCTGCTCTCCAACGGTGCCAATAATGGCGGCAGCGGTGCCATCGGTTACAGCAACTTTGGCGGGCTGAACACATTGGCGGGGCTGTACGGCAATATCCAAGCCAGCTCAATCCCCACCATCCCGAACGGCTTGTTGCTGGGCGGTGGCAACAACAGCTTTGGCGCTATTGTGGAAGCCCTGAAAGGCGACGCCGCCACCAATATCCTCTCCACGCCGACTTTGGTGACCATGGATAATGAGGAAGCGGAAATCACCGTTGGCCAGGAAGTCCCCTTCATCACCGGCCAGTCCACCAGTTCCGCCAACTCCTCCACCAACCCGTTCACGACCATTGAGCGCAAGGATGTTGGCCTCAAGTTCAAGATCACTCCCCAAATCAACCGGGGTGACACCGTCAACCTGAAAATCGAGCAGGAAACATCCAACCTCGCCTCCAGCAGCGTGGGTGCCGCCGACCTGATCACCAACAAGCGCAGCATCACCACCAATGTCATGGTGGAAGACAGCCAGATTCTGGTGCTGGGCGGCCTGATTGAAGACAACTACCGCGACTCCGAAAGCAAGGTGCCGCTGTTGGGTGACATCCCCATTCTGGGCGGTGCCTTCCGCAACAACACCACCAACAAGACCAAGAACAACCTGATGGTGTTCATCCATCCCATCATCCTGCCGGATGGACAATCCGCCGACGCTTACACCCGCATGAAATACCACACCATGCAGCAGCAGCAGGAGCGCAGCAAGGTGCTGCAACGCAACCGTCTGACGGAAGGCGCGTCTGTATTGCCGCCGGACATGAACCAAGTCAGCAATGGCACGGCGGATGCCCTGCACAACCCGCCGCCACCGCCACCGCAACCCGTTCGGAAAGCGTCGCAAAGCCGCTGCAACAAGGCAGACCCGTTCTGTAACGGCGCATTATGAGTGCCAGGGAAGCCACCGCCCCGGATACACAGGTTGCGGAACCTGCCGAAGCGTTGAGCCTGCCGTACAGCTTCGCCAAGCGCCACGGCATCCTGTTGCAGACCGGCGTGGCGCACCCGCAGGCCTTGTGCCGTAACGGCGTCACGCCGCTGGCACTGACGGAAGTCCAACGGCTGGTTAATGGCGAGCTGCATTTCCAATCCGTTGACAATGAAACCTTTGACCGCCTGCTGGCCGCCCATTATGACCGCAGCCAGGTCGGAGCCTCCATGATGCAGGACATTGGCGACGACGCCGACCTGCAAGACATCGCAGGCTCCCTGCCCGAGCCGGAAGACTTGCTGGAGTCGGAAGACGACGCCCCCATCATCCGCCTGATCAACGCCTTGCTCACCCAGGCGGTCAAGGAAGGCGCTTCCGACATCCATATCGAAACCTTTGAAACCCGCATGTCGGTGCGGATGCGGGTGGACGGCATTTTACGCGAAATCATCGAACCGCCGCGCAAACTCGCCCCGGTGATCATTTCACGCATCAAGGTCATGGCGCGGCTGGACATTGCCGAAAAGCGCCTGCCGCAGGATGGCCGCATCTCCCTGCGCATTGCCGGGCGCGGCGTGGATGTGCGTGTTTCCACCCTGCCTTCCGGCCATACCGAACGGGTGGTGCTACGTCTGCTGGACAAGCAGGCAGGCCGCCTGAACCTTTCCCATCTGGGTATGGAGCCGCGCATTTATGCGCGCCTGCAAACCCTGATCGAAAAACCGCATGGCATCGTGCTGGTCACCGGCCCGACCGGCTCCGGGAAAACCACCACGCTGTACGCCGCGCTGACCCATCTGAACGACCAGCGCCGCAATATCCTGACGGTGGAAGACCCGATCGAATACTATATCGACGGCATCGGCCAGACCCAGGTCAACAGCAAGGTGGACATGACGTTCGCCCGTGGCCTGCGCGCCATCCTGCGCCAAGACCCGGACGTGGTGATGGTGGGCGAAATCCGCGACCTGGAAACTGCTGAAATCGCTGTGCAAGCCAGCTTGACCGGGCATCTGGTGTTTTCCACCCTGCACACCAACACCGCCATTGGCGCAGTCACCCGCTTGCAGGACATGGGCGTGGAGCCTTACCTGCTGGCTTCCAGCTTGTTGGGGGTGGTGGCGCAACGGCTGGTGCGCCTGCTCTGCCCAGAATGCAAACAACCCGCTGCCGCCGATGACGGCGAGATGAAAATCCTGCGGCTGGCTGAAACTGCCACGGAACGCCCTATCCTCTACCGCCCGGTCGGCTGCCACGCCTGCAACCACAGCGGTTTCATTGGGCGCGTCGGCATCTACGAACTGGTGGAATTGGACGACGGCCTACGCCAGATGATCCATGACCGCCGCAGTGAAATGCAACTGGATGCCTACGCCCGCCAGTCCTGCCCCAGCATCCGCGAGGATGGCGTCCGGCTGGTGCTGGAAGGCCGCACTTCACTGGATGAAGTCCTGCGCGTCACCCGTGAGGATTCCCATTAGTGCCCGCGTATGAATACTTGGCGCTTAACGCCGCCGGAAAAGAAGAACGCGGCATCTTGGAAGCCGACACGCCCCGGCAGGTGCGCCAGCTATTGCGCAACCGCGACTTGGTTCCGTTGGAAGTCAATGAAGTCGCGCAAAAGCAGAAAAAATCTGAAAGCCGCTCCCTGCTGGGTGGCGGACGCCTTGCTCCTGCCGACCTGGCGCTGATGACCCGCCAGTTGGCGACCCTGGTGCGCGCAGGCTCCCCGGTGGAAGAGGCATTGGGCGCAGTGGTGCGCCAGACTGAACGCAACTCCGCCCGCCGCATGTTTTCCGCCATCCGCTCACGGGTGATGGAAGGGCATCCGCTAGCCGGGGCGCTGGGATTGTTTCCCGGTGCCTTTCCGGTGCTATATCGGGCGACAGTGGGCGCAGGCGAACAATCTGGGCATTTGCCCGAAGTGCTCGACCGCTTGGCCGATTACACCGAGAACCGCCAGCACAACCAGCAAAAAGTCACCACCGCCTTGGCTTACCCTGCTGTCCTGCTGCTGGTCGCCATTGGCGTAGTCTCCGCCCTGCTGCGATTTGTGGTGCCGAAAGTGGTGGAAGCCTTCGCCACGCTGGACATCAAGCTCCCGCTGCTGACCCGCATGCTGATCGCCGCCAGTGAATTCCTGCAACATTATGGCCTGTTGCTGCTGATCAGCGTCCTGCTGCTGATTGCGGGCATTGTCTGGCTGCTGAAACGCCCGTTCTGGAAACGCCGATTCCATCACCTGTTGCTGCGCCTGCCAGTAATCGGACGGATTGTGCGCGGCGTCAATACCGAAAACTTCGCCCGCACCTTCAGCATCCTCAGCAGCAGCGGCGTGCCGGTGTTGGATGCCATGAAAATTTCCGCCGAAGTCGTCATCAATATTCCCATGCGGGAATCGGTGCTGGACGCCGCCGAACGGGTGCGCGAAGGGATGCCCATCCACAAGGCGCTGGAGCGTTCCGGGCATTTCCCACCGATGATGATTTATCTGATCGCCAGCGGTGAAGGCAGCGGCAAGCTGGACGATATGCTGGAGCGCGCCGCTGTCCAGCAGGAACGTGAAGTCCAGACCAAAATCGCCACCATGCTCAGTTTGCTGGAACCCGGACTGATACTGGTCATGGGCGGCATTGTCACCCTGATTGTGCTTTCCATCATGCTTCCTGTCATGGGCGGCATGTCACAAATAATGCACTGACAGGCAGCCATTATTTTTTCTCATCATGCATTTCGTCAGCTAAATGGCTTCGGTTATAAGCTACACCGTTGATGCCTATCGCTCCCTAATCGCATAGTGTCCGTGCGTAAACAATAAATTTTCTTATTGAATATCAAAAATAATGACCGCCAGGATTTTTCAGACATCCTGCGATCCATGTGGAGCAAACATCATGTCAGAAACAAGCCTAGTATTCCGCTTAACAACACCTTCCTTTTATCAGGAGGGGTTACGGGAACCGCAGACGCTGCCAAGCGTCCTGTATGTTTATGCTCCTGAAAAGGAAGCCTCCCATGTGACCGATGTCCTCAACCGCAACGGAATCCCCCATCTTATCAACCAATACAATATTGGTGATTGTGCGGGTAAAACCTTCTGTTTTTATCGACGCTCTGCACTGAGCTGTAAACAGCGGGTTTTTCTGACGGACGCCGCCAATGCTGGTGGGCAGGTGGAAGCTTTGTTGGAACACTTGGATGAACGCCTAAAATTTGTCGAAGTCGAATTGCTGCATGACGACTACCTGCTGGAAAACAATCTGCTCCAGCAGAAGCTACAACAGCAAAGCCACTGGCTCAAGCGTTTGCTGGACATTATCATGGCGCTGGGCCTGCTGGCGCTGACCCTCCCGATTTGGTTGCTGACCGCCTTGGCCATCAAACTGGAATCGCCGGGCGCTGTCTTTTTTCGCCAACAACGCACGGGCTTGTTCAACCGGGAATTTGAAATCATCAAGTTCCGTTCCATGCGCCAGGATGCAGAAAAGGATGGTGCCCGCTGGGCGACGCGCAATGACAGCCGCATCACCAAAGTGGGGCAGTTTATCCGCCGCACCCGCATTGACGAACTGCCACAACTGCTTAACGTGCTGAAGGGTGACATGTCCCTGATTGGCCCTCGCCCGGAACGCGAGGTCTTTATCCATGAACTGGAAAAGCATATTCCATTTTACCGCTTTCGCCACATGGTCAAGCCCGGCGTCACCGGCCTGGCACAGGTGCGTTACACTTACGGCGCATCCGTCGAAGATGCGATGCACAAACATCGGCATGATATGTACTACCTCAAGCACCAAAGCTTGTGGATGGATGTCAAAATATTGCTGAAGACTATCCAAATAGTGGTGACTGGGCAGGGTGTTTGAGCTTATGGTGCGGCTTCGGCTACAAGGGAGCCGAGCCGCAAGGCCTTTCGGTAGCGTATCGTCAATGGCGGCGGGCGTATCAGCCGCAAATATGGCCTGGGTCGGAAACAACATCGATCTGTTTGTTTACTGATCCGTCAGCCAGTAAAAGCGGTAGGGCGGAATCACCAGTTCATCCTTGAACATGGCCGGGCGCTCCCCCGAATACAGGTCGCGCACCGCGCCGCTGCGGAAATAGGCTTTATGCCCGATGTCCCCCAGGTTCAGATGCTGCGGGGAGTTGTCGAAGTTGGCGACCACCAGCACCCGGCTGGCGGGCTGCAAGTGTTCGAAGCGGGCGAATACGAACAGGTGCGGATTGCCGACATCCAGCAGCTCGCGGTTGTTGAAGTCAGCGAAAGCGCTGACTTCCTTGCGCACCGCAATCATCTTTTTCAACGCATTGAACAGGCGGAATTCGATGGTTCCCGGCGTATTGCGCAGTTCCGCCTTGTCCCAGTCGATGCGCGGGCGGTGCGCCCAGCGGCTGTCATTGGCCTTGGCCGGGTCTTCCTGATAGGTGTTGTCGTTGAGCGTGCCGATTTCATCGCCGTAGTACAGCAGCGGGATGCCGCCGAACGACAGGATCATGCCGTGCAGCAGCAGGATGATCTTGATGGCAGTGTCGGTGCGCGCCGGGTCGTCGGCCTGCAAGGCGCTTTCCAGCCCCACCAGCGACGCCAGCGAACCGGAAATGCGGGTGTCGCCGGTTTTGTCGTTGTGCCCGAACGGCAGGCCGCGCGCCGGTGAGCCGGTATAGCGCCCGGTGTAATAATCGATCAGGAATTGGCGGTGGGCGTAAGGTTCGTAACCGACTGCGCGGATGTCATTGTCATCGAAGCCAAGGCCGATGTCGTCGTGGCAGCGCACGTAATTCAGCCAGGTCGCCCGCTCCAGCTTGTCGGGCAGGCTCTTGATGCCCTGGGTCAGCAGCCGGGCGTTCTTGGTGGCGACCGCATCCCACAACAATGCCATGAAGGTGGCGTTGTAGGCGATTTCACATTCCTTGGCGTTGATGGCGTCCTCGCCGAAATACTTGATGATCTCGACCGGGGCGACGATGGCCTCGGCGATGAACAACACGCCGGGTGCCGTGACCTGGCAGCAGTCTTTCAGCAGTTGCAGGAGCAGGTGCGCCTCGCGCTCGTTCTGGCAGATGCTGCCGATTTTTTTCCACAGGAACGCCACCGCATCCAGCCGCAGGATGTCCGCCCCCTGGTTCGCCCAGTAGAGGATGATGTCGAGGATTTCGATGAACACCGCCGGGTTGCTGTAGTTCAAGTCCCATTGGTAGTTGTTGAACACCGTCATCACCCATTTGCCCATCGTCTCATCCCAGGTGAAGTTGCCGGGCGAGGTTTCGGGGAAGATTTCCGGCATGGTGATTTCAAACATGTCCGGCACTTCGCGGTTGTCGAAGATGTAGTAATAATCCTGGTATTTGGGGTCGCCCGCCCGCGCTTGTTGCGCCCATTCGTGTTCGTTGGAGGTGTGGTTCAGCACCACATCCAGGGTCAGCAGGATGTCGCGTTTGCGCAGTTCGTCCGCCAACGCCTGCAAGTCTTCCACCGAGCCGAAGCGCGCCCCGATCTGGCGGAAATCGCTGACCGCATAGCCGCCGTCGCTGGCACCCCGGGGGCATTGCAGCATCGGCATCAGGTGCACCATATTCACCCCCAGTTCCTGGAAGTAATGCGCCTTTTCGGCCAGGTGCGGCAGGTTTTTGGCGAAACCGTCGGCGTACAGCGCCATCCCCACCCATTCCTGGCTTAAAAACCAGTTGTGGTCCTTTTCGCGCGCCAGATCGGAATCGCGCAGGTGTTGTGGGCGCGCCACGTATTGCCGCGCCAGGGTTTCCACCAGATGTTGGACATGGACGCGGAAATCCTCGCGCTTGCCATACAGGATGTTGAACAGCGAATGGATGGAATAGAAATTCGCCCCCAACCGTGTGTAAAAGTGGCGTAGCCCTTCGCCCTTGATGGTCGGGTCCAGCTCAATCAGGATGTCGTTGAGCAGGGAATGGGAAACCTGTTCGTACATGAGCGCTCCTTTATAGTCCCCAATGATCAATGAATGGTTGGTAAAACGCCCGCTGCCGGGTGGTGGCGCCACGCAGGCCCACCACGGCAGCGGCGAATTGCTGCGCCCGTTGCAGGGTTTGTTCCATCGGCCAGCCGTGCGCCAGCCCCAGCAACAGCACGCTGCTGAAGGAATCGCCCGCGCCGACCGTATCCACCACCTGCGCGGCCTGTTCCGGCCTGACCTGCAAGCGTGCGCCGCTGGCCGAAACCGCGGCCGCCCCCGCCGCGCCCTGGGTGATGACCAGCCATTCCAGCGGCAGGGTGTCGAACAGGCTGCGGATGCGCCCTTCAGCGTCCCCGGCTTGCGGTACGATGGCCGCCAGTTCATCGGCGTTGATCTTTAGCCAACGCGCGCCTTGCAACCACGGCGTCAGGAGGGTTTCGTCCCACCACGGTGCTCGCAGGTTGATGTCGATGAAACGCGCCGCCGCGCCGGTTTGTTGCGCCAGTTGTTCCCAGGCGTGGCGGGAAACCGGCTGCCGCAGGGCCAGGCTGCCGTGGTAGAGCAGGGCGTTGGCGGGCGGCGGCGGCAGCTTTTCCGCACGGATGAAATCCCAGGCGCTGTCCGGCGTGATGGTGTAATGCGGTTCGCCGTCATGAAAGCGGACTTCCACCGCGCCGGTTGGGTAATCCGGGCTGGTTTGCAGGCCGGAGACATCCATGCCCCAATCCTGCATGGCCGTGCGCACCTGTTCCCCCAACGGGTCGGCACCGACGGCGGAGACGAACAGTGGCTGCAAACCGAACGCCTGCAAATGCCAAGCGACGTTGAACGGCGCGCCGCCCAATACGGTGGAGCCATCCGGGAAGCGGTCAAACAGCACTTCGCCAAAGATGACCGGGCGCGGCGTAGCGGTTGCGCAGTGGGGTTTGTCTGTCATGCGGTTTTCTCCAGCCGGGCGGTGATGGCGGGGTGGTAATGGGCGATGCCTTCGAGGATTCCGGCGGCGTAATTGCCATTCATGCCGAAGAATCCACCCTGGGCGAGATACAGCGTCCGTTCCGCCCCAGTCATGCGGACTGTCTGCCAAGCTTCGGCCTTGATGGCGGGGCTGGCGTTATTGACCAGGGTGGCCGGAATTGGGCTGACCAGCACCGGCAGGTCATTGCCGCTGTCGCCGGAAAACACGGTGTTCCCCTGCTTGAAGCCCCGCTCCGCCATCAGGAATTCGATGGCGTGGCGCTTGCTTGCACGGGCGGGCAGGATGTCCAGCAGGCCGGTGTTGGCCGGGCCGTCAATGCTCCAGATCAGGCTGGCGCGGATGCTGCGGGCGATCAGGCGTTGCCTCACCTGATCCAGCAGGTATTGGTGGTTAGTGTGCAGGCTGACGTAGTAACTCAGTTTGTGGGTGTTCTGCTTGACTGTCTCCTGCAACCGCAATTCAGGGATGTCCTGTAGCAGGACAGCCAATTGCACGCGGCTACGCCCACCCCAGTCGGGGGCAATGTGCTGTGTCCAGGCGGGCCAAGGTTCCCAGCGCCAGCGTTGGCAGCTGTAAAGGGTGGCACCGACATCGCCGATCACGAAATCTGGTAGCGGCAGGTCGTAGTCGATGATGGCGTCACGCACCAGGGCGGCGTGGCGCCCGCTGACGTAGGCGAGGGTGATTTCCGGCAGTTCCGCCAGTTTGCGGAACCAGCGGCGGGCGGCGGGCGATTCCGGCTCCGCGCCGTTGGGCAACAGGGTGCGGTCAAGGTCGGTGCAGATCAGCAATGGCCGGTTCATGGTGCCGCCACCTCGCAGGCTTGGAAGAAATGGTAATGTTCGATGGCTTCCAGTATGCCTTCCGCATACGGGCGGGTGGCGAAGAAAATGCCTTCGGCGTTGGCCAGGGCCAGTTCGGACAGCTCTTCGTGATGGCGGTTGGCGACCACCACCGCCAGGGTGTTGCCGCGGATCATGTCTTCGTCCGCGCCCGAACCGCCCGCCGCCAGCACCCGCTCCAGCGGGATGTCGCGTTTGTCGGCGAACCAGCGCAGCGCCAGCCCTTTGGAGGCCCGCACCGGAATGATGTCGAGGTATTGGCCGAACGACAGCATGACGTTCACCGCCTGCCCTTCCTGGTGCAGCAGTTTGTTGATGTGCTGAAGGTCTGGCGCAATCTGTGGGTCAATGAAGTAGCTGACTTTGAAGCGGCTTTGTTCGTTGTTGGGTTGCAGTTTCAGCCCCGGCAGGCCGCTTAGGGTGCGGCGGATGATGCGCGGGTTCCACAGATGGTCGATGTGCAGTTCCCAGGCGCTGTCTGGCAGCAGGTTGGGGGCGTAGTAAATTTCGGTGCCAAGGCTGGTGATCAGCACGTCCGGTGGTGGGATGCGGTGTTTCTTCAACAGTTGCATGGCCGAATCCAGCCGCCGTCCGGTGGCGATGCCGAACAGCACGCATTTGCGGTTGGCTTGCAGCGCCTGGATGAATGGCGTGAGCGATTCCGGCCTGCCCAGCAAGTTCTGGTCGAGGTCGGAGAACAGCGCGCGGTCGTGGTGCAGTTGTTTGCGGCGTCTGGCCGGTATTGGTGGGGAAGCCTGCGCCTGTTCCAGCAACGGGCGGGTCGCCTCCAGGTATTTTTCCACATGCGCTTGCCAGGAATAGTGCTGTTTCACGCCTTGCAGGCCGTTGGCGGCGAGGGTCTGCCACTGTCCCGCAGCGGTCAGGACGCGCAGCAGCTTGTCCGTGATGTCGGCGTTGTCCAGCGGGTTGACCAGGTGGCCGTTGTGGCAGTTGCCGATGATGTCGGTGGGGCCGCCGTCTTCGGTGGCGACAATGGGCAGGCCGCTGGCGGCAGCTTCGATCAGGGTCAGGCCGAACGGTTCGGTCAGGGCGGGGTTGATGAAAACGCCTTGGCTAAACGCGGCCAACCGGTAGAGGGTCGGCACTTCGGTTGGCTGGTGGTGTTTGGGGTAGGCCACCTTGCCGTACAAGTCGTATTGGTCGACGTGCAGCAAGATTTCTTGCAGCACTTCCTGTGCGCCGGTGTCCATCTCGCGGATGTCGTCGCGGTTGCCCGCGATGATGACCAGGTTGGCGAGCTGTTGGAGTTCCGGCGACTCGCCATAGGCGCTGACCAGTTGGGCGATGTTCTTGCGCGGGTCGGGGCGCGACAGGGCGAGGATCATCGGTTTGCCGGGGTCTTGCAGGAAGCGGGCGACTTCGGCGGCAATGTTGGTATGGAATTCATCCCCGGTAGGTGGATAAAACTGCTGCAAATCAGTGCCGGGTGGCACCACCCGCATCCGTTCGGGTTGGTAATGGTCGTACAGGGCGTATTGCTCGTTGATTTCCTGATGGGTGCTGGTGATGACGCGCTCGGCCACGCCCAGGGTGGTTTCCTCCGCTTCAATGCGGCGGGTGATGTTGTAGCGGGCTTCCAGCGCCTCTTTGCTGTGTCCGGCGGCCAGCAGCTGGCGGCGTTTGCTGCGCCCCAGCGAGTGGCCGGTATGCGCCAGCGGGACGCCCAGCAAACTGGAGATGCGTGTGCCGACGTAGCCTGCGTCCGCGTAATGGCTGTGGATGAGGGCCGGGCGGCGCGGCTGCTGTTTGATGAAATGGATCAGGTTGTCGGCGAAGCTGTCGAGGCTGTCCCACAATTGCTCTTTGGGGATGTAGGCTTCCTCGCCGCAGTCGATGCGCACGATGCGGGTATTGGCGGAAAGCGGTTCGATGGGCTGGGCGTAATCGTCGCTGACGGCGGGATCAATCACCCGCCGGGTGACCAGATCCACTTGCCCGACGGCGGGATGTTCGCCCAGCGCGCGCGCCAGCTCCACCACGTATTTGGTCTGGCCGCCGGTGTCGGCGTCGCGGCCCAGTTCAAGGTTTTGCCCGCGTATCAGCCCGTGGATGCTGATCAGGACAAGGTAAGGTTTGCCGTTGTCGTTCGTCATTTTGTGCTCCGGTTTGCGCACGCAAAAGCTGGCGCGCATGGAGTTTGTCTGAGGGTGTGGCGGCTATTCTAGCATGGATGGGGGGAGGGTGGTTGTTTACAGGTTGTGGGAAGGGAAAGGGGCGGGAATGATCAGGCTGGTTGGGGCCATTGATTGGGTGAAATTGGGAGGGCGCAATGCAGCGGCGGATAATTGTGCGTGAGGGGGAGTCCCCCTCACGCTGTTGAGGTTGGGGTTTACCTCGTTATTATTATCGGATATATCCAATACAATGGACGGCCATCGCTAAAAGTTACAGGTTGTCCATTCTCCAGCACCGGCTCCCAATCGGTTTTTGGGGTGTCCGAAAACGTTGCCCAAACCACATGCTGAAGATCCACTATTTGGCTGGTTTCTCCCTCCTTGCGGATAAGGACTGGGAATATGTTGGGATATTTTGCGAGTGCATCGGCAGGGGGCGTCAGTGATGATAGAAAAGCACGGCTGTCTGCGGAGGTGCTGTCGCCCATGACAATGTTACCCAATCCGGTAGCGCCTGTGGAGCCGGTAGCGCCTGTTGCACCGCCCGTGGCTCCGGTTGCACCGCCGGTGGTTCCGGTGGCACCTGTGGCTCCGGTGGCACCGCCTGTGGCTCCGGTGGCACCGCCTGTGGCTCCGGTGGCTCCACCTGTGGCACCTGTTGCACCGCCCGTGGCTCCGGTGGCTCCGCCTGTGGCTCCGGTGGCTCCGCCTGTGGCTCCGGTGGCTCCGCCTGTGGCTCCGGTGGCTCCACCTGTGGCTCCGGTGGCACCGCCCGTGGCTCCGGTGGCACCGCCCGTGGCTCCAGAATTGTTCAGCGCTTGCAGTTGCTCAGTGACCGCCGTGATGAGATTTCTCAATTGCTGAGAAATACCCGGTTGATTCGACAGCCGATTTAACTGATTTTGCAGCGTAGTGGTGATATTGGCGATGGTCTCGCTGGAGATTCCGGCAGGTTGCCTCTGCCCTGAAAGTGTCCGTGCAAGCAATGCGAGATTACGTTGTAAAGATCCAGCACCAAGCATAACTATTCCTCTGTTAACAAATGTAAAATTAAATTCCGGGGAGGGTGGGAAAAGCATATTTAAAATATGGAAAATATGATGTGAGATGGACGATAAGGGGCTGTTAATGCTTGATAGGTGGGAATGGGATATATGGGTGTGTCACTTACATTTTCACATAAATTATTTAAATAAATAGATTTTTTCTACTTTTAACTGAATATCCACGAAGCTTTAACCCTGAATCAACAGTAAGGTTTTTGCCCCCATGTTAAGCTTGGCGGCTTTTAAAACAATTATGGAGTACCCAGCATGCCTTCACTATTTGACCCGGCCCAGGTGGGCGATCTCTATTTGCGCAATCGTATTGTTATGTCGCCGCTGACCCGCTGCCGCGCCAGCGAAGGCCGTGTGCCCAACGCGCTGATGGCGGAATATTACCGTCAGCGTGCCAGTGCAGGCCTGCTCCTGAGCGAAGCAACATCTGTCACGCCGATGGGTGTGGGCTACCCGGACACCCCCGGCGTCTGGTCTGACGAACAGGTTGAAGGCTGGAAACTGACCACGGATGCTGTGCATGCTGAAGGTGGGTTGATTTTCCTGCAGCTGTGGCATGTCGGGCGCGTTTCCCACCCGTACTACCTGAATGGCGAACTGCCGGTGGCACCCAGCGCGATTGCGCCGGAAGGGCACGTCAGTCTGGTACGGCCTATGCAAAACTACGTGACCCCGCGTGCTTTGGAGACGGAAGAGCTGCCCGGCATCATCGAGGCTTACCGCCAGGGTGCGGAAAACGCCAAACGCGCCGGTTTCGACGGGGTGGAAATCCACGCTGCCAACGGCTATCTGCTCGACCAGTTTTTGCAGGACAGCACCAACAAACGTACCGATGCCTATGGTGGTTCCCTGGAAAACCGCGCCCGTCTGCTGCTGGAAGTCACTGATGCCGTGATTGGTGTATGGGGAGCCGGGCGGGTTGGCGTGCATCTGGCGCCACGTTGCGATGCACATACCATGGGCGATTCCGACCCGCTGGCGACCTTCAGCTATGTGGCAAGTGAGCTGGGCAAACGCAAGGTCGCTTTCATCTTTGCCCGTGAATCGCTGGGCGAAAACCGTATCGGGCCGCAGTTGAAGGAAGCCTTTGGTGGTTTCTACATCGCCAATGAAGGCTTTGATGCCGCCAGCGCCCAGCAGGTGTTGCAGGCAGGTGAAGCGGATGCGGTGGCTTTCGGCAAGACCATCATTGCCAACCCTGACTTGCCGCGCCGTATGCAGGAAAGCCTGCCGCTGAACCCGCCTGACTTCAACAGCTTCTATGGCGTGGGCTTGTCTGACCCGGCCATCGGCTACACGGATTATCCTTTCGCGGATTAACGTGGCGCATATCTTGCTGTCTCCTTAGACACTGTGATGGTCTTGTTTCATCAGGCCGTCACAGTTGAATCCCACAATCGAAAATAAATGACCACCAAAGGAGAACCAAAATGAATGACAACATTCAACCCTCACCCGTTGTCACTGCCCAGGAATTGCAGCTGATCGACGCCTATTGGCGTGCCTGCAACTATTTGGCGGCAGGCATGATTTATTTGCGCGCAAACCCTCTTTTGCGCCAACCCCTGCAAGCCGAACACATCAAGAACCGCTTGCTAGGCCATTGGGGTTCCAGCCCCGGTCTGGCTTTCGGCTATGTGCACATGAACCGGCTGATTAAAAAATATGACCTGGATGCCATTTTCATGGCAGGCCCTGGCCACGGTGCGCCGGGCGTGCTTGGGCCGGTGTATCTGGAAGGGACGTATTCCGAAATCTACCCCGACAAAAGCGAAGATGAAGACGGTATGCGCCGCTTTTTCAAGGACTTTTCCTTTCCGGGCGGGATCGGCAGCCATTGCACGCCGGAAACGCCGGGGTCTATCCATGAAGGCGGCGAACTGGGCTATTCGGTTTCACATGCGTTTGGCGCGGCCTACGACAACCCCGAGCTGATTGTGACGGTGATGGTCGGGGATGGCGAATCGGAAACCGCACCGCTGGCGACTTCCTGGCATTCCAACAAATTCCTCAATCCGGTGCGCGATGGCGCGGTGTTGCCGATCTTTCACCTCAATGGTTACAAGATCAACAACCCGACGATCCTGGCGCGCATCAGCCATGAGGAACTGGAGGACTTGTTCAAGGGCTATGGTTGGACGCCGTATTTCGTGGAAGGCAGCGACCCGATGACCATGCACGCGCGCATGGCCGAAGTGCTGGAAACCTGTGTGCTGGAAATCCGCCGTATCCAGACGGAAGCACGCACCAAAAATGACCCGACGCGCCCACGCTGGCCAATGATTGTGCTGCGTTCCCCGAAAGGCTGGACGGGCCCGGCGGAAGTGCATGGGCATAAAGTCGAAGGGTTCTGGCGGGCGCATCAGGTGCCGATTGCCGATGTGCGCAGCAATGCGGAAAGCTTTCATCAGTTGGAAGCCTGGTTGCGTAGTTACAAGCCGGAAGAGTTGTTTGATCAGGATGGTCGCCTGATATCGGAGCTGAAAGCGCTGGCGCCCAAATACACCCAGCGCATGAGCGCCAACCCGCACGCCAACGGCGGCCTGTTGCGCAAGGCGTTGCGGATGCCGGATTTCAGCGCGTATGCCGCCGACATTCCCGGCCCAGGCAAAATCACGGCGGAAAATACCCGGCCACTGGGCAAATTCCTGCGCGACATTATGGCGCGGAATATGAGCAATTTCCGCGTATTCGGGCCGGATGAAAACACTTCCAACAAGCTTGACGACATTTACGAAGTCAGCAAGAAAACCTGGCTGGCGGAATACCTGCCGGAAGACGAAGACGGCGGCCAGTTGTCACCGTTTGGGCGGGTGATGGAAATGTTGTCCGAGCACACGCTGGAAGGCTGGCTGGAAGGCTATCTGCTGACCGGGCGGCACGGCTTCTTTTCCACCTACGAAGCCTTTGTGCATGTCATTGACTCGATGTTTAACCAGCACGCCAAATGGTTGGCAATGGCGAGCGTGATTCCCTGGCGTGCGCCGGTTTCCTCACTCAACCTGCTGATCACTTCGACAGTATGGCGGCAAGACCACAACGGTTTTACCCATCAAGACCCCGGCTTTTTGAATGTGGTGGTGAACAAGTCGCCGAAAGTGACGCGCATTTACCTGCCACCGGATGTGAATACCCTGCTGTGTGTGGCAGACCATTGTTTGCGCAGCACCGATTACGTCAATGTGATCGTGTCCGACAAGCAGAAACATTTGCAGTACCTGACCATGGATCAGGCGATCAAGCATTGCACCAAAGGCATTGGCATCTGGGAATGGGCCAGCAATGACGAAGGGGTGGAACCCGATCTGGTGATGGTCGGTTGCGGCGATATTCCAACCAAGGAAGCGTTGGCGGCCACTGTGCTGCTGCGTGAGAACTTCGCCGACATCAAAATACGTTTCATCAATGTGGTCGATTTGTACCGGCTGCCGCCAGAGACGGAACATCCGCATGGGCTGTCCGACAGGGATTTCGACAGCCTGTTTACGCTGGACAAGCCGATCATTTTCAACTTCCACGGTTACCCCTGGCTGATCCACCGCCTGATGTACCGGCGCCGCAACCACCTGCACCTGCATGTGCGCGGCTACAAGGAAAAAGGCAGCATCAATACGCCGCTGGAGCTGGCGATCCAGAACGAGATTGACCGTTTCTCGCTGGCGATTGACGCCATCGACCGTATCCCGCGCTTGCAGGTGGCGGGTGCGCACGTCAAGGAACGGCTGCGCGACAGGCAGATTGAATGCCGCCAATACGCCTACCAGAACGGTGTCGACCTGCCGGAAGTGGATGCCTGGGTTTGGCCATACTGAGTGGTTTTCTGCTAGTGCTGTTTGCCCCGTACATGACGTAACCGGGGCAAACAGCCATTCATACCGTGTTTCAAAGGAGTAAGCGTGGCAACACTGGAAGAAGTGACGGCATTCATTGCCGAGGAATTTCCCCAAACCAAATGCGTGGTGCAGGCGGTTGGCAATGGTGGTTCCACCCTGCTGCATGAGGTCGGGGTGAACGAGCTGCGGCCTGGCGGTACGGTTTCCGGCCCGACCATGATGGGGGTTGCGGATGTGGCACTTTATGTCGCTATCCACGGCGAACCGGGCATTACGCCGATGGCGGCGACCACCAGCCTGACAGTTAATTTTCTGCGCAAACCGGCGGGGGATAAACCGATCGTGGCGGAATGCAAGCTGATCAAGGTCGGCAAAACGCTGGTGGTCGGCGAAGTCACCCTCTATTCACAAGGCACACCGCAGCCGGTCGCGCATGTGGTGGGCACCTATTCGCTGCCACCCCGCAAGGCTTAATGGACAAGGGCGGCGCAAGGCCGCCCTGTTTCGTTCTGGTGCAGCTTGTCACCTTGGTGTCCAACCAGACAATTTCCAAAATCGGCCAAATCAGGATAAATAGGCGGTAAGCAGTTTTGGGGTCAGCACGCCGAGCAGGCGGAGGAGCCAAGATGGATTTTCTGAGCGATATGGTTGAGACAGACGATACTGGGCGCGCGGAAATCACCCGCCATTACCGTACTGATGAAGCCGAAGCCATACAGGCTTTATTGGGTAAGATTGAGCATTCCCCAGACACCCGACGCGATATTCAACAAACCGCTACAGCACTGGTGCAAGCCATCCGCGAGCAGCGCAAAACCAGCGGCGGGCTGGATGCTTTCCTGCACGAATACGACCTTTCCAGCGAGGAAGGCGTATTGCTGATGTGTCTGGCCGAAGCCTTCCTGCGTATTCCCGATGCGGAAACCGCTGACAAGCTGATTGCCGACAAGCTGGCTTGTGCGGATTGGGGCAAACATCTGGGCAAGAGTTCGTCCGTGTTCGCCAATGCTTCGACTTGGGCGCTGATGCTGACTGGCCGCTGGCTGGGGCGGGATTATTTCGGCAGACAATACGGCGACAAGCCGCTGTCGGAAATCCTCAGCACCCTGGCGCAGAAACTTGGCGAGCCGATTGTGCGTGAATCCGTACGGCAAGGTATGCGCATTATGGCCGGGCAGTTCGTGATGGGCAGCACCATGCAGGATGCGCTGCAACGTTCCCGTGCCTGGCGCAAGCAGGGCTACAGCTTTTCCTACGACATGCTGGGTGAAGCGGCACGCACGGCAGCGGATGCGGAACATTACTTCCAGGCCTATCAATCCGCTATCGAACAAATTGGCAAACAGGCGGCGAAGGGTGAAGCGGATGTCAGAAACCGGCCCGGTATTTCGATCAAGTTGTCGGCCTTGCACCCGCGCTACGAATACCGGCAGCGTGCCCGTGTGCTGACAGAGTTACTTCCCAGGTTACTGGTGCTGATCGATATGGCGCAGCAAGCCAATACCCTGCTGACAGTAGATGCGGAAGAAGCCGAGAGGCTGGAATTGTCGCTGGAACTGTTCGCCGCCATGTACCACCACGCGGCGACGCAAGGCTGGGATGGCCTGGGTCTGGCGGTACAGGCTTACCAGAAACGTGCCTGGACTGTGATCGACTGGCTGGAACAACTGACGCAGCAATATCAGTGCCCGCTGCATATCCGACTGGTGAAAGGTGCGTATTGGGACGCTGAAATCAAACGCTGCCAGCAACAAGGTTTGGCCGATTACCCCGTATTTACGCGCAAGGTGAATACCGATGTTTCCTATCTGGCCTGCGCCAAACGTCTGCTGGCAGCAGGGCCGCTGATCCATCCGCAATTCGCCGGGCATAATGCGCAAACAGTGGTTTCCATCCTGCACATGGCGGGGTCGGAACGTGCCTTTGAATTCCAGCGTCTGCACGGCATGGGCGAAAGCTTATATGCGCAATTGCTGGGTGATGACAGTCCGGTGCAGCGCAAGATTTACTGCCGCATCTATTCCCCGGTTGGCAATCATCACGACCTGCTGCCTTACCTGATCCGCCGTTTGCTGGAGAATGGTGCCAATACCTCCTTCATCAACCGGGTGCAGGACGACGAGTTGCCGATTGCGGCCATTATCGAAGAGCCATTGGAGGCGGTGGGAAAACTGGAATCGATCCGCCATCCGGCGATTCCGTTGCCGCCTGATCTTTATCAGCCTGCACGGGAAAATTCTGCCGGACTCGATTTGACGGATGTGCCGACTCTGCTGCAATTGAAGGAGTCTTTGCAAAGCGCTTTTCCCAAGCCGTATCAGGCAGTCAGTTTGCTATGTGTGGAAACGGAAGCAGGCGAGCCACATGCGGTGCTCAATCCCGCCGATCACAGCGATGTGGTTGGCAGCGTAGTATATGCGTCGAAAGCGTCGGTTACGGCGGCAGTCGAGTTTGCTGCCCAGCACGCTGACCGCTGGGATAGCACGCCTGTGATTACCCGCGTCAAAGTGTTGCAAAACATCGCGCTACTTTACGGGCAGCAGCGTGTGGAACTGCTGGCATTGATGGTGCGCGAAGCAGGCAAAACCCTGGACGATGCGCTGGCCGACTGGCGCGAGGCGGTCGATTTCTGCCGCTATTATGCTTACCGCTGCCAGCAGGATTTCGGCGAACCGCTGGTGCTGCATGGTGCTACCGGCGAAAGCAATACCTTGCGCTGGCACGGGCGCGGTGTGTTCGCCTGCATCAGCCCGTGGAATTTCCCGCTGGCTATTTTCACCGGGCAGATTACGGCGGCGTTGGCAGCGGGCAATGCGGTTGTGGCTAAACCGGCAGAGCAAAGTTCGCTGACGGCGCATTTCGCTACCCGGTTGATGCATCAGGCGGGCGTGCCGCGTGAAGTCTTGCAATTGTTGCTGGGCGAAGGCGCGGTGGTGGGTCAGGCGTTGGTGTCACATCCCTGGCTGGGTGGCGTGGTTTTCACCGGCGGTACGGCAACGGCGCAGCATATCCAACGCTCCCTGGCGCAACGTTCTGGCGCGATTATTCCACTCATTGCCGAAACTGGCGGTATTAACGCCATGATTGTCGATTCCTCTGCGCTGACGGAACAGGTGGTGGATGATGTGGTGCATTCCGCGTTCAACAGTGCGGGGCAACGCTGTTCCGCGCTGCGTATCCTGTATTTGCAGGACGCCATTGCCGACAAGACCATTGCCATGCTCAAAGGTGCCATGCAGGAACTATGCATCGGCAACCCGGCGTTACTGCAAACCGACATTGGCCCAGTCATTGATGCCGAAGCCAAAGCCATGCTGGAGCAGCACCTGCAACAGATTACCCAGGTCGGTAAGCTGATCCATCAATGCGAACTTCCGGCTGAGTGTGAAAATGGCTCGTTTTTTGCGCCCAGTGCGGTTGAAATTGACAATATCGCCCAGATTGGCGGTGAGAAATTCGGCCCTCTGCTGCATGTCTGCCGCTATGCCGCGAAGGATCTCGATCGGGTGATCGATGAAATCAATCAGTCGGGTTATGGCCTGACCTTGGGTATCCACAGCCGCATCAACCAGACTATCGACCATCTGCTGACCAAGCTCAAAGTGGGGAATATCTACATTAACCGTAACCAGATTGGCGCGATTGTCGGAGTGCAACCGTTTGGTGGGGAAGGTTTGTCCGGCACCGGGCCGAAAGCAGGTGGGCCGCATTACCTGCATCGATTTGCGACCGAGCGGGTGGTATCGGTTAATACCACCGCGCAGGGCGGGGATGTTTCACTGTTGTCGCTGAAGAGTGAGTAAGGGTGGGTCTGCCAGTGGGTTGGCATCAAATCCACGTCCTATCCTATGGTTGGTTTGGGGACAGGCTTTTCACCCACAATGCGGTTGCGCCCGCAACTCCTACCGGCATCGCCAGGAAATTCAGCACCGGAATGGTGGTCATGATCGACAGCAGCCAGCCGAACCCCAGCGCTTCCGGGCGGCGTTTCTTTAGCGCAAGCAATTCGTCATTGAAAAACAGGTTGTGGTTGCCCATCGGGTAGTCAGCGTATTCGATCGCCAGCATCCAGGCACCGAACACTGTCCACGCCACTGGCGAAACCACGTTCAGACCCGGAATCACGGTCAGGATCAATAACAGGATAAACCACTTGCCCATGTACCAGAGTTTGCTGAGTTCGCTTTTGAAGGTGCGGGCGATCAGGCCGGGCAAGCTTTGGTAACCGGCGAATTCCGGAACCGGCAGGCCGTTGAGGCGCGCCTCCACCCGTTCCGCCAGCACCGCGTTGAAGGGCGCGGCGATCAGGTTGGCGACGATGGAGAACACATAGAACACCACAAAAAAGATCAGGATGGCGAACACCGGCCACAGCAGCCATTCCAGCCATGTCAGCCAGTTTGGCAGCAGCCTGCCCATCCAGTAGGCGAGCTGGGTTTTCGCCAACCAGACGCCGCCCGCGAACAGGATGGTGTTGATCAACAACGGAACCAGCACAAACGGGCGGATGCCTTTCTGCGTGATGAGCGACAGGCCAGTGAACACGTAACCAAAACCCTTGAAGAATCCCGTAAACATTATTTCTGTATCCTTGTGTGACGGCGTGGTGATACTGTAGCGCATTTACCAGCCGGTTTTAAGTGAAGGAGCTTTCACCATGCAGCCATTCATGCAAGCGATGACATTCCGCCATGCCTGCAAGAAATTTGACCCGCAGCGCACGATTCCCGCAGCGGATTTCCAGCAGATTCTGGAATTCGGGCGTTTGTCGCCGTCTTCGTTCGGGATGGAACATTGGCGTTTTGTGGTGGTGCAAACCCCGGAATTGCGGGAAAAGTTGCGCGTGGCCTGCTGGAACCAGCCGCAGATCACCGACAGCAGCCATGTGGTGGTGATTCTGGCGAAAACATCGGCGGTGGAGCCGGGCAGCGCTTACGTGAAAAAGTTGTTTGGCCGCCGCAATCTGCCGCAAGAGGCGGAGGAGGCGTATCTGGCCAAGTATGCCGCCCATAACGACACTGAAATTGCGCCGTACATGAACACGTTTGCTTGGGCCTCCAAACAGTGCTACTTGGCGTTGGCCAATATGATGACGGGAGCCGCCAGTCTGGGGATTGATTCCTGCCCGATCGAAGGCTTTTCCAAACACGGGGTTGAGGAATTGCTGGGCGTTGACACCAGCCAGTATGGCGTGGCCGTGGTTGTCACCTTCGGCTACCGCGCTGGGGAGCAGACGCCGCGCCTGCGCCAGCCGCTGGAAGACATGGTGGAGTACCGATGAAACGCTTGCTGGCCGCCGTTTTCCTGTTGCTGTTGGCGATGCCGCCGGGGTATGCGGATGGCGGCGGCTGGGTGGTGAAACAGGATGAGGGCGGGATTCAGGTGCGGCAGCAGAAGACCGGCTCGCCCCATGAAACCACCAACGGCGTGGTGGAGGTGGAGGCGACCCTGGATGCGTTGGCGGCAGTGTTGAAAGACATCAGCGCTTGCCCGCGCTGGGTGCATGGCTGCGTGGAAGGGCGGCTGGTGAAAACCCTGTCGCCCGCCGAGCGCATCACGTATACCGTGGTGGATGCGCCATTTCCGCTGGAAAACCGGGACATGTACATTGATTCCGTCATCCGCTATAACCGCCGCACGTCGACCCTGACGATCACCCTGACCGGCAAGGAAAACTATGCGCCAGCCGCGCCGGGCCGCACCCGTGTGCTGGGCTTGCGGGGTTCGTGGGTGTTCCAGCAGGCCAGCCCCGGCAATGTCCGGGTCAGTTACCAGATTCAGCTTGACCCACAGGCACCGTTCAATGGCTCCAGCAATGACCATCTGGTTGAATCGGTGTTCAATACGCTGAAAAACTTGCGCGATGTGGCGAAGGAACCCCAATACCGTAACGCCCGGTTCAGCGAGGAAGAAATCCGCCAGATTGAAGTGGAATAGCGATAGGGTTCCGCTCAGACAGCGCCATAATTGCTCATTCCTCCGCCTTGATAGCGGCTATGCACATGTTGATAGACTGCCGTGCTTCTCGTATCGACCTCTTCATCGGGATAACTTTCAGCAGGCAGCCATTGCAAGCGCTCATCAATGATGATTTTTACCTGTGCGGAAACCTGAGGGCTCTCGCTCCAGCGTTCAATCCGCAATTTTTCGGCCTTGAGAGTTTCCAGCAACCCACTGGCGACAGTTTTAACCTGCTCTCGCTCAGTTTTGGTGAGATTCGGTTTTTTCAGCAGGTCGAAAATAGCCAGCGTTTCTTCATCCAACTGCTCACGCGTGGCTCGCTCCACCTCCGGGTCGAGGTCATTCTGGATAAAGTCACTCAAATCATTAAAGGTTTTTTGCACGGCCTGCAAATCCTTGCCCTCGTTATACGCCTTGATGATTTTCTGGTATTTTTCGTAGAACGCCAGCCGGGTCGGATTTTGCTGAAGCATTTGCGTCAGGCGTTGATCAATGGCTTGCTGCAAATCGAAAACAACGGTATTTTTCTGACCGGATTTGGCGAAAGCTGCCCGTAGCTTGTCGAAATCGAGCTTACTGAGGTCAACAAAATCATCCTCCTGAGCATCTATTTCCTGTACGCCTTCGGGAAGAATGCCAACACTCATATTCACCTCCTGTTGCAGTCTGCGCATCACACCGGAAATATCAGCGCTCTGGGTTTTCTGGTTGAGCTGGCCGTAAATGGCTTCAATCGCGTTGAATGCCGGAGTGTAAGGCTTTACCAATGGATCAGGGTACAGGGCGTTGTATTTGCGGAAGACATTACGAGCGGCGAATTCGTATTGGGTGCGAGTGGTTTCATTGAGCGATACGGCGTTCGCGGCTGCTTTCAGGGCTGCCAGTTTTTTCAGGGCAGTTTCGGCATGGATCAGCTTATCCAGCTCGAAACCGACCTCTTGCAGATATTCGCGCACAGCAACGATAGCCGCGCTGAGTTCTGATGCCATACCCTCCAGTTTTTCCACCACGTTGGGATCATTTTCACCACCGGTTTGGCCCCCGTTGGTTTTTTGTTTGCCATTGCCCCCATCGCCGTAGACGGAATAGGCTTTTTCCAGCTGTTGATAGACATTGCCGTAGTCAATGATCAGACCATTTTCCTTTTCATCGTCATACACGCGATTGGCGCGGGCAATGGTTTGCATCAGCGTGTGGCCGTGGATGGGTTTATCCAGATACACCGTGGACACACAGGGCGCATCAAAACCGGTGATCCACATGGCGCAGACAATCGCCAGACGGAACGGATTGGCGTCGTCCTTGAATTCGGTTTCCAGATCACGTTCCACCATCTTTTGCCGGTGCGGGCGGATGTCCAGCCCGAGTTCCGCAAATTTTTTCAGCTCGTTTTGTTCCGGGCTGACGACCACACACACTTCGGTTTCCCGTACCCACTGCAAGTGACGTTTGAGTTTTTGCGCCTGCTGTTCGTCTTCAGCATTGTTAAGGCGCTGCTCCAGTTCGTGCACGTAGTCAGGCCAGCAAGCCATGATCAGATCATACATACGCACAGCGGTGGGTTTATCCAGCGCCACGAACATGGCCTTGCCCTGATAACCGCGCTCATTGAAGTGCCACACCAAATCACGGGCAATTTCCCGCAAGCGGTTTTCAGCAGTCAGGATCGGGTAATCGCGGGCAAATTCGCGTTTGAGTTTGGCTATCTGATCAGCGTCCAGCTCTTCTTCGTTGATAATCGCGGCCATGCGTTCGTCGAGTTTGGGGTTTTCAATCGCCAGCTTTTCACCCCGGTTCTGATAACGTAATGGTAGGGTGGCGTTATCGTCGATGGCTTTTTTGAAGTCATAAACCGAAATGTAATCACCGAAAATGTTTTTGGTGATTTCCTCCTCATCATGAATCAGCGGTGTGCCGGTGAAGCCCAGATAGGAAGCATTGGGTATCGCATTGAAACGCATATTGCGGGCAAATGTGCCACCCTGGGTGCGGTGTGCTTCATCAGAAATAACAATGATATTGGGGCGCTCGCTGATCAACGGGTATTCCTTCTCCTTTTTCGGGTCAAAGGAAAACTTGTGGATCAGGGTGAAAACATAGCGGTGGTTATCCGCCAGCAATTCGCGTAAATGCTCCCGGCTTTTCGCACGGATACCGCGTTTGGGCAATTGCTGGGGCAAGGCTCCACAGCCAGAGAAAGTGTCATACAACTGGTTTTCCAGTTCGCTGCGATCCACCACCATCAGGAAGGTGTAACTGCCACCAAATTTGCGTAGCAGTTTCTGGCACATGAACACCATCGAATAGGATTTACCGGAACCTTGCGTATGCCAGAATACCCCCAGCTTACCTTGCAGCTCTTCAATATTCCGGGCCTGATTCAGCACCTTGTTGACACCGAGAAACTGATGGTTTTTGGCCATGATCTTGGCCATATCATCGCCTTCGCCGTCGAATAGCAGAAAGTTTTCGACAATATCCAACAAACGGTTTTTCTCGCACACGCCACGGATCATGGTATCGAGGCTGACTTCGCCTTCGTCGTCTTCCTCATAGCGTTTCCATTCCAGAAAGAACTTGTAGGGGCTGGTAATGGTGCCAACCCGAGAATCCGTGCCATTGCTGAGGATAATGAAGGCGTTGTAATAAAACAGGGCGGGTATGGTGCCTTCGTGGTTTTTGCCACCTTTGTAATCCGTCAGATTATCATCGTAGGCTTTGCGCAAATCCGTGTAGTGAGCTTTCAGCTCGAAAAACACCAGCGGAATACCGTTGACGAAACCGACAATATCCGGGCGTTTGTCATACAGCGGGCCTTTGATTTCCAGTTGGCGCACGGCCAGGAAATGGTTTTGCTCCGTCTCCCTGAAATTGAAGACAGCCAGTTTTTTCTTTTGCAGCGCGCCTTTGTCATCCAGGTAACTGACTTCAACACCTTGAGTGAGCATGGCGTGTTTGGCTTTGTTGATGTCAGCCAGCTTTTTATCAGCTTCCGCCTGTTTGATTTGTTCGATGGCTTCCTGATAGGCGGCGAGGGGGAGTCCGGGGTTCAGCGTTTTCAACGCAGCCAGTAAATAGCGCTGCAAAATGACTTCGGTTTTATCGATGCGCCCCAGTGTGCCATCGCTGCGGTCGGGCATACGGGAAAAGACTTCTCTGTGCCATGCGGTTTCTACCTTCCACTGGTAATCCAGCAGAATTTCTTCAGCCGCGTCTTCGATCAAGGCATCTTCGGAATATTCGTAGCTCATGCGACAGCCCTATCAGCAAAAATAATCCAGGACAAAGTGTCCTGTTTGCTGAACATTACCTCAGATTGGCACGGTCGTCATCCATTACGGCACTGCTTGCACGGCGGGATTCAGTAATTCCATGTTGAAGTAGCGCTTGTGGCCGCTATCACGTGAAACCAGCGTATAGCCTGAGTAAGCGGCATGAGCAGCAATCAGGAAATCCGCTAATACACGCTTTTGCTGCCCCTTGTTATGCCGGTAGCGGCGGAAGGCTTGCCCGGCAAGAAAATGGGCTTCCCAGGGGATGGAATCACGGCGAAAAAGTGATTCTGGCAGTAACTCATTCAGTTCTTCCAGGGAATCGCACATTGCGCCGATTTCGGCATAGATAACTGGGTTGATGATCAACACCCCTTGTTCTGACAGTTGTTCCAATAACAGGCGTGAACGCTCGCCAAATTGCTCATCAGCACCGATAACATCCAGTAACACATTGGTATCAATCAGGTATTCACTCATCACGCAGCAACTTCATCAGGTCATCCGTTGAGCGCTCAAAACGCTTTTTGCCGTAGATGCCAGACAGACGGTTACGGCTGGCTTCGGTTTTTTTACGCAAGACCAACTGGCCGTTCTGAACGCTGAACTCCACTTCGGTATGAGGCAGAAAACCGAATTGTTCGCGCAGTTTGAGGGGGATGGTGACTTGCCCCCGTTCGGTGATTTGCATGACGTATCCCACTTTGGTAAGAATCTATATTCTTATTTCAGCATGAACGCCCTCAAAATGCGAATACTACGCAACGCGCTCCAGCAACGCCTCTGGCACCTCCACCTTGTCGACATCAATCATGCCGGTCATCAGGCGCGGTAGCAGAATATCCCGCGCCTCCCGCAACAACGCATTCTGTTGTTGCAGATGATCAATAATCTCAAAAATTGGTTCTAGCTGCTTATTGAATTGTAGAACCAACTCTCCATCTAATGCGGGACAATGAATTTTGAAGGACAATATTTTAGAGGGAGATGTATGTTTGACAGTAGCTCCTGATGCGGAACCAACAACAAACCCACGATAACGCTCTTCCTTAAAAAGCATGTAGTAAAAATACTTTGGAAAGGGCTTGTTTGGTAAAGATAAAATCTTTCCTAGTCGCTGATTATGAAGAAATACTTTGTCACTTGAGCCAGGAACGAGCAATGGATACCCAAGTGTATCGGCCATCTTGCTCAAATCGGTCATTGTTACCAATAAATCGTGTTTACAAAGCTCATAATCGGTAGGCGATTCAGCATCGTTATCATAATACTTGAGCTTATCTAGCTTTAATCCACCGCCAATTTTAAAATTTCCGGGGGTGAGTAATACTCGATTGCTTTCTGAATCCGTAAAATATTCACCTTTATAAGCAAAGCCATGTTTGATTGTGATGAAATCACCGAGGCTTTGCTCTCTCCAGTTTTCTGGGAGTCCAGTTTTATAGTCTATTTTTACTGTTTCATGCCCCGGAAACTTCATCCGCACAAACCATTCCTCGTAGGTGATTTGCGCCATTTCTTCCAGCAGCT